>JAZRWR010000041.1:0-10634 GCA_045599825.1 Bianqueaceae bacterium
GTGACGATATAGCCGTCCTCCGAGAAGATGACGCCGCTGCCGGCGCCGGAGCTGATGTACTGGGACATGAAGGAGCCGGTGGTGACGACCTCAGTGGTGATTTCGACGACGGAGGGCGAGGCCTTGGCGGCGATCGCGACATAGGTCATTCCGTCGACTTCCTTGTCAACCTGGGGCGGCTGGTAGAAGTGGCTGTCGTTATCAGCGGGCTTGACGGAGCTGCTGTCGGAGGGGACGGAGTCTTCGTCCGGGAGGCTTGCTTCGGTGCCGGACTCCGCAGGTGTTTTGCGGTCGCTGAAGAGGCCGCGGCCGATGAAGTAGCAGATGACGCCCAGCAGGAGGGCGAGGCTGAGCAGGAGGAGCATTACGCCGCCCCAGCCCATGCCTTTTTTGACCTTGGTGTTCGGAACATAGCTGACGGGCGCGGGAGCTGCCTCGGGAGAGGGCAGGGGCGCCTCGGCGACAGCCGCAGGGACAGGCGCATTGGGCTCTGACTCTGCTGCGGCTTCAAGGGCTTTTTCCGCAGCTTCTTCGGTGATGTTTTCAATGTCTTCCGCGGAACCGTTTTCTCCGCTTGCATTTTCTGTATTTTGTAATAAATCGTATAAATCACTCATAGCAGGACTCCTTTTTCCGGCTTTTTCTGCCGGCCTCGAACTGATGATATTATTATAACTCTTTTCGAGTCCCGATTCTACAAACTAAAAGTGAAAAAAGTTTGTCAAAGTTGTTAACGGATGGTTGGAAGCTGTAGTGTCGCGGCTTTTGACCATCCGCTTCAAAGGGCGCGTTATCAACTTCGGCATCGTACGCTGTGACGCGCCCTTGCAATACGCGCGGAGCGCGTATTGCCGGAGGAAACCGCCCCGAAGCCCCTGAATTTTCGCCCTTATTCTCACAGGATTTTCGCCCCTATTCTCACAAAAAGATTGACACACCGGCCGTTTCGCTCTAAAATCTATCTATTATATAAATATTACGGTAAACCCGTTTTATAAGTATTTTTCCGGAAATCGCGCGCCCCAGGGCGCTGCCGTCAAGGCGGCGTGGGCACCGGCCTTTTCCGCAGGAAGGAAGGTTTTAGTATGGCAGACAAAGGCAGATATTACATCACCACAGCCATCGCGTACACCTCACGCAAGCCGCATATCGGCAACACCTATGAAATCGTATTGGCAGACGCAATTGCGCGTTTCCGCCGTCTGGAGGGCTATGATGTCTATTTCCAGACCGGTACCGATGAGCACGGCCAGAAAATCCAGCTGAACGCCGAGGAAGCGGGTGTCACGCCTAAGGCCTATGTCGATAAGGTCGCCGGCGAAGTGAAGGAGATCTGGGATCTCATGAATACGAGCTACGATCGCTTCATCCGCACGACGGATGCGGACCACGAAGCCTGCGTAAAAAAGATTTTCAAGAAGCTCTACGACAAGGGCGACATCTATAAGAGCGAATACGAGGGCTGGTACTGCGTCCCCTGCGAATCCTTCTACACCGAAACGCAGCTGGTTGACGGCAAGTGCCCCGACTGCGGCCGTCCGGTCGAAAAGACCAAGGAAGAGTCCTATTTCTTTAAGATGAGCAAGTATGCGGACCGCCTGATGAAGTATATCGAGGACAATCCCGATTTTATTCAGCCCGAGTCCCGCAAGAAGGAAATGGTCAACAACTTCTTAAAGCCCGGTCTTCAGGACCTCTGCGTGTCCCGTACCTCCTTCAGCTGGGGCGTTCCGGTCACCTTTGATCCCAAGCACGTTATCTATGTCTGGATCGATGCGCTGTCAAACTATATCACCGGTCTGGGCTACGACCCCGACGGCAACCACGGAGAGTTGTACAAAAAGTACTGGCCGGCAGACGTTCATCTGATCGGTAAGGACATTCTGCGCTTCCATACCATTTACTGGCCCATCATGCTGATGGCGCTGGACGTTCCGCTGCCCAAGCAGGTCTTCGGTCATCCGTGGCTTCTGTTCGGCGCGGATAAAATGAGCAAATCCAAGGGCAATGTTATCTACGCGGATGAGCTGGTCAAGCGCTTCGGCGTGGACGGCACCCGCTATTATGTGCTGCGTGAGATGCCTTTCGCATCTGACGGCAACATCACCTACGAGACCCTGATCGGCCGTTTCAATTCGGACCTGGCCAACACGGTCGGCAACCTTGTCAGCCGTACGGTCGCCATGGGCAAGAAATATTTCGGCGGCGTCATTCAGACGCCTGACTGCCCCGGTGAGGCCGATGAGGAGCTTCGCCGCGAGGCGGAGGCCACGGTCGGCCGTGTGGTCGGCTGCATGGGCGACCTGCACGTAGCCGATGCGCTGGAGGAGATCATCAATCTGGCGCGCCGCAGCAATAAATACATCGATGTTACGATGCCCTGGGTGCTGGCCAAGGACGAGGCTCAGAAGGCCCGTCTTGGCACCGTGCTTTACAACCTGCTGGAAAGCCTGCGCTTCCTTGGCGTTCTGATCAGTCCCTTCCTGCCCGAGACCGGTGAGAAGATCCTGGACGTGCTGAATGTCCCGGCAGAAATGCGCACGCTGGAGTCGCTGGAGCAGTTCGGCGGTCTGAAGGCCGGAACGGAGACCGGCGATCAGCTGGCCCTTTTTGCCCGTTTGGACGAGGCGAAGGTCCTGGCTGAGGTCGAAGAGGAAATGAAGGCCAAGATGGCTGCGGCGGCTGCCAAGGCCGAGGAGCCTGCCCGCGAGCCCGTCCCCGCGTCCCGTCTGCCCGAAATCGGGATCGAGGATTTTGAGAAGTGCGAGCTGCGTGTCGGCGAGATCCTGGAATGCAAGAAGGTCGAAAAGTCCAAGAAGCTCCTGTGCTCTCAGATCAAGATCGGCGATGAGGTCCGTCAGATCGTCTCCGGCATCGCCAAGCATTATACGCCCGAGCAGATGGTCGGCCGCAAAGTTATCGTCGTCACCAACCTGAAGCCCGTCGTCCTTTGCGGCGTCGAGTCCTACGGTATGGTGCTCTGCGCCTCGGACGACGAGGGCAATCTGGCCCTGCTGACGCCCTCCGCCGACATGCCTGCCGGCGCGGAAGTACGTTAATCCTACCAGACAGCTACGCCCTTGCCGACGTAGCTGTTTTTCTGAAAAAAGTAAAAAGGAAAGCCTATGCAATTCATTGACACGCATGCTCATTACGATGACAAAGCCTTCGACCGGGATCGCACCAAGGTCCTCGGGGCCGTGCAGAAGGCCGGATGCCTGGCGCTGATCAACTGCGCCTGCGACAAAAAATCGCTTAAGACGACGCTTGCTCTCGCCAAGGAGCACCGCTTTGTCTACGCGGCCCTCGGCTATCATCCCGAAAACCTGAAGGGCCTCGACTACGACGATCTGGACGCTCTCTATGACCGTATCGACGGAAACGAGAGGGTGGTCGCCGTCGGCGAAATCGGGCTGGATTACCACTGGAATGCGTCCCCGAAGGAGGAGCAGCAGGAGTGGTTTATCGAGCAGCTGGAGATGGCCAAGGAGCTTGAAAAGCCGGTCATCGTCCACTCGCGCGACGCGGCCGAGGACACATACCGGATCCTGGCGGACTATGAGGTCGGCTATTGCGGAGGGGTGCTGCACGCCTTCAGCGGCAGCGCCGAGATGGCGGAGCGCTACCTGAGCCTTGGCCTCTACATCGGTCTGGGCGGCTTTACCACCTTTGACAATGCGAAGAAGCTCGTGAAGGCTATTCCGGAAATTCCGCTCGACCGCATCCTGGTCGAGACCGACTGCCCCTATTTGGCGCCGGTGCCGCATCGCGGAGAGCGCAACGATTCTGCCAACATTCCCTTCGTGATCGAGCGTATTGCTGAGCTGAAGGGTTTGGAGCCCGAAGAAGTGGCCGCGGCCACGACCGAAAACGCCAAGCGCCTCTTCGGCATCAAGTGAGGAATGCCATGAAGAACCCGAATGAAGCCTATATCGCTTTTCCGGCCAATACCGTCCGCATTCTGCAGCAGACAGGCTTTCAGTTCAAAAAACAGCTGGGGCAGAATTTCCTGATCGATCTGCACGTCGTCGAAAAAATCGTGCGGGGCGCAGGCGTAAGCGCGGAGGATGTGTGCATCGAAATCGGCCCGGGCATCGGAAGCCTGACGCAGGTACTGGCCGAAGAGGCGGGGCGTGTACTGGCCGTCGAAATTGACAAGCGGCTCATCCCCATTCTGGAGGATAATCTGTCCCTTTATCACAATCTCGAGATCGTTCAGGCAGACTTTCTGGACCTGGACCTTCCGGTTTTTTTGGCGGAGCGCGGCGTGGATAAGCCCGTGCGCGTTATCGGCAACCTTCCTTATTACATCACCACGCCCATCATCCAGAAGGTATTCCAGAGCGGCATTCCCCTGAAGAGCCTGAGCGTCATGGTGCAGGAGGAGGCTGCCCGCCGCATGCAGGCGCGCCCCGGCGACGACAACTACGGCGTCATGGCCCTCCTGGTGCAGTACTACGCGGACATCCGCGTAGACGCCTACGTCCCGCAGAACTGCTTTATGCCCAGGCCCGGCGTCGGCTCGGCCGTTATCACCCTGACGAAGCTTCCCGAGCCCCGTGTGGCGGTGAGGGACCCTGCCCAGATGTTTGATATCATCAAAGCGGCTTTCGGGCAGCGGCGGAAGACCCTGGTAAATTCTCTTTCGGGCAGTCCTGAATTCTCCATTTCCAAGGACGAGGTCAAGTGGCTTCTGGGCGCTGCCGGTATTTCGGAGCTGGAGCGCGGAGAAAAGCTTTCACTGGAGGATTTTGCCCGTCTGAGTGACCTCTGGAGCGAAAAGCAGGGTGAGGTGTCCGCATGCTGAAAAACGCCAAGCTCAGGAGAACGCTCACCGTCATCGCAGTCATTCTGTTTGTTATTATAGCAGGAGGGATCATTTTTATGCGCATGAAGCATTACGTCAGCATCCGTAAGCAGCATCTGAACAGCTATACCTACAGCTCCGGCGGCAGCATGACCGGCGGATTTTACCGGGAGTCCGTGAAGCGCGCCGACGGCGGGACCGCCCTCGTCAGCATCTCGGAAGCTGAGTGGCACTCTCAGGACCCCACGGTCAGGGAATACAAGGTGGACGACGCCCTGCTGGATGAGCTGGAGAAGGTCATCCGCAGCGAGAAAATGAACTTCTGGAACGGAAAGAAGTTTACCAATATGTTCGTTGCCGACGGCGCCTCCTACTCCTACAGCTTCAGCTTTGACAAAGCAAGCATCGGCTTCTCTTCGCAAATATATCCCGGCTCTTACCGCACCAAGCTGGCTAAGCTGGCCGAGGTGATCAAGCGCTATCTGGCCGATGCGACGCCCCTCCCCGGACTGGTGAACGAACGGCAGGGCGATGAAAACAACGTGCAGCTTCCCGAGGACAAGCTGGAGCTTTATGTCTACAGCTATTGCGGCAATTATCTGGAGGTCCGCATACTGAACGGCACAGGCGAGTCAGTGGCCATCGACTCCAATATGAAGCTTGTCGATGCCGAAACCGGCCGTTTGATCGCGGAGACGGGCGGATATTTTCCGAGGATGGTATCCGCTAAATCCCGTGATGAGCTCAGCTTTTTTGTGGAGGAACGCCTGGAAGCGGGGCAGTACACGCTGACGCTGGGAGAACGGGAAATTCCGTTTGAAATCCGGTAATAAAATAAAGCTCAGAGACCGATTTCTCTGAGCTTTTTGTGTGCGTGGCTGTTATTCCCATTCCTCCGGGAAGAAGGCGCGCGTGTCCGCGCTGTGGCCCTCGGCGTCAAGGACGCTGAAGCGGACGTATTTCGCGCCCGGGATGAGCGGCAGCTCGGCGCGGCAGAGGCTTTCGCCGAAGTGCTCGGGGAAGACCGTGCTGTTTTTTTGTCCGTCTGTGATCAGGGCGATGCGCGCGGCGGGCGAGGTTTCGATGCGGGCGACGCCGTCCGATATTTCAAGATGTTTAATGAGGGGGCCGGTAGAGGCGTAGAAGCTGCCGCGCTCCATGGCGTCGATGACGCCGCCGTAGCAAAGCTCGTCGTTTTCCAGATTGAACATGGTGAAGCCGAGGAAGGAATCGCAGGAGGGACTGTCCATGGGCGTGCGGTTGTGGTTGTCGTCGGCGGCGTGGACGAAGAGGCGCTTGCCGGTTCGCAGCAGGAGGTCGTAGAGGGCGCCGTTGTATTCGGGCAGGCCGCAGAGGTAGGACTGGCCGTTGAAGATCTCCATCGAGAAGAGGCCTTCGTAGCGGGCGATATCCGCGGCGCTTTCGCGCGACCACACAGGGTGATTGTAAGCGACGAGATAGCCGTCCTCGTGCGCGAGGCGGATGTATTCGTTGACCGCGTCTGCGTCGTAGCCGCGGCGCGCAGAGGGACCGTAGGTGGCGTGGTTTTCCTTTTCGCCGGGGTCGCGGTAGTATTTCATATAGCGCGTGTCAGGCCAGACCTGGTCCATGTTGTGAGGGTCGCGCGCGTAGAGGTTGAGGTGGACCTCCGGCAGGAAGCCGCTGAAGCTGCCGTCGTCGGTGCGGCGGATGTAGGCCTCGTAGCCGGTCAGCATCAGAAAGCCTTCTTCGGAAAGGGCGGAGTGATCTCCCGGGTGCTCGTGGTCGGTGATGGCCAGGATCTGATAGCCGCGGCTCTTGTAGAGCTCCTTCAGCCGGGCAGGCGTGAGCGTGCCGTCGGAGCGGGTGCTGTGGCAGTGAAGATTGGCCTTGAACTGGGTTTCGTGAATCAGAATCATAGAGGATTTCTCTTTCTTTCGGGAACGCGGAATGGTATGCTTTATTTATTGATTATACCATGTTTTCGCCGTGTCGGCAACTCTTGACAGGCGAGCTTGCCCGGGCGTATCATAGCGAAGAAAAGGAGGGGTCACGATGGCTGAGCATTATTATTCAAATGAGCCGGGCTGTGAGTCCAGAGAGCGGGAGATCGAATATGCGTCTCCGGCCGGACCTATTACGCTGGCAACAGATCGCGGTGTTTTTTCCGGCAGTCGGGTGGATTTCGGCTCAGATCTTCTGATCCGGACGGTGGCCCGTCTGGAAGCGGGGCCGTCGTCGGTCCTGGACCTGGGCTGCGGCTACGGACCTATCGGCATCTCCCTGGGCGTCCTGTGGAAGGAGGCGCGCATCGCTATGGGCGATGTGAACGAGCGGGCGATGGAGCTGGCCCTCCGCAACGCAGCGGCCTGCGGAGTGCGGGCGGAGGTCTTCGACAATGCGGACGGTCGTCCGGAGGGCCTCTTTGAGCTGGCTGTCACGAATCCGCCCATCCGTGCCGGGAAAAAGGTCATTTATGCCCTTTTTGAGGAAGCCTATGAGCTCCTTGTGCCCGGCGGAGTCCTGTATGTTGTCATTCAGAAAAAACAGGGGGCCGACAGTGCCGAGGCAGAGCTTGGCGCCCTTTTCGGCAATTGCGAGACGGTCGCGCGTGATGCCGGATACCGCATTCTGCGCTCGAGGAAAACGGTGTAAGAAAGCTGTTTCGGCATGGGTCTTCACATGCGGGCATTTTCGGCTCGTAAGTTGACAGATTTTTGAAAATCATTTATAATATATACATTCTTTTCAAGGGACAACCCTTTGGTGAAAGACTGATTGCCTATGGGCGCGCTTGTGTCTCCGGTGTTGAACGCTGTGACGCGCCCGTGTAATACGGCGCAAACGCCGTATTACCGGAATAAACGGTATCTATGGGCGCGCTTGTGTCTCCGGTATTGAACGCTGTGACGCGCCCGTGTAATACGGCGTAAACGCTGCATTGCCGGAAAAGCGGTACGCAAGGGCATTTTTTAGGAGGATTATTGCTATGGTATTTGAAAAGATTCAGGCTATCATTACTGAAAAATTCGGTGTTGAAGCGGCCGACATTACGATGGATTCCGACATCCGCGAGGATCTGAATGCGGACTCTCTTGACCTCATTGACATGATTACCGAAATCGAAGACCTGTACGATCTTCGCATTCCGACTGACGTACTGACTGAAATTACCACGGTCGGTGACCTGGTCAGCTACATTGAGAGCCAAAAGTAAAAAAAATCGGGTGTAAGCCGTTTCGGCTTACACCTTTTTAAACGGGAAGTAACTGCTTGCATAGTACGGCAGAGTAATATTTATAAAAGGAGCTGCTGATATGAAAAAAACGTTTGCGTTCCTGCTGGCCCTTGCGCTGGCTTTCGGCTGTGTCGCCTGCACCGATATCAAGCCCGGTCAAAAAGCGGATCCCGCGGTCGTCGACTCGGAGACATATACGCTCAGCATTTTCGGTGAGGAGGCGGCCTACGCCATCCCCGAAATCGTATACGAGCACGAGGGCACGGCTGAACTCAACCGGCAGATTTACGACAAGCTGCACGGCACGTACGTCAATCAGGTCAACTATCCGATGATCAACCAGGGCATGCCCGCTTATGGCTCTATGAGCTATTTCTGGGGATACCGGAACGGTTACATGAGTATTGTCGAGCTGTGCCCCATTTACGCCTCCGAGGGCCGCGATTTCTTCGTATTCAACATTGACACGTCCACCATGCAGTTTACGGAGGCCATGAACCTTCTGAACGCTTGCGAGCTCACCAAAGAAGACTTCCTGGCCCAGTCCCGGAAGGTCATGGCCGCGAGCCTGTACGGGCTCCTGCAGAACGAGCTCACCGGTTCCGATGCGATTATGAAGTATGAGGCCGAAAAGCTCTATGCGGATATTCTCAGTGACGAAAATGTCGCAGGTACGCTGCCCGTTCTCGGCGAGAACGGCGCGCTGATGATTCAGTGCACGCTGGGCAGTCTCTACGGAATGGATCGCTTCACTTCCTTCCTGCCTTTTGACACGCCGCTGGAGGGTGCGGCCAAGGCCTTCTTTGAGAGCTTCGATTTCGAGAATGCCGGCAGGGTTGAAATCAGCGTGGTCGACCGCGACTGCTGCGAGCGCAGCTACACCGAGGTCGGCACGGCGGTTTTCCATATTCCTCAGATCATCTGTCCCGCAGGTCAGGAGGATAAGATGAACAAGGCCCTGTGGGCGGCTGTCGATGAACAGCTCGGCGACAGCCTCTCCCGCACCGATGTGCCTCAGGTCGTCGGCTGGGAGTACAGCTGGGCCGTCAAGGGCAATGCCGTTTCTCTCCTTATGTGGGGAAATTCTCCTTATTCCAGCTGGACCTACTATCTGGTCAAGAGCTTCGATGTCCTGAGCGGCGAGGCGCTGAGCAGCGCGGAGCTCGCGGCGCTTTACGGACTGAGCGAGGAGGGCTTTCTTGCGCAGGTGCGCGACCGTCTGGGCAGCGAATTTCTGACGCGCCGCGGCGGCTCTCTCGGAAACGAGCCCTATGCTCTGCTGGCCCTGGACTATACGCTGGATATGAACAATGTCCGTCAGGCTGTTCCTTATATCGGCGAGGGTGGGGAGCTCTGGTTCCTCGGTCAGCTCGGCCAGGTGGCCGGCGCCATGTACAGCTGGCAGTGCATCCCCTTTAACGGCGAAATCAGCCAAGCTTATCAGGAGCTCAGTCAGAGCATCCTCGTGGTTCCCGGCGAGTCGCTTTTCAGAAGCTACAGCAATCATTCGCTCGGAATCAAGAGCGCCAGCTTCGACCTTCCCAAAATTTTCTGCTTAAGCGCGAATCAGGAGGCCTCCAACCGGACGCTCCGCCAGGCGGTCGAGAGCTTCCTGGGCGCGAGTCTTACCGACAGCGTGAAGGGCGGCCCCTTCCGTGAGCTCAATTACGGTTGGGGCGTCAAGGACCGCTATGTTTCCGTATGGCTGTGGGCGCAGTACGGCCCCACTGACCACGACGATTACCGCACGGTCACTATCGATGTCAGCACGGGCAAGGAGCTTTCGGCTCAGGAGGTCGCGGCGCTGTACGGCATCAGCGACATGAAGGCCTTTAAGCAGAACGTGATGGACCGCATGGGAACCCTGTATCTGGAGCAGTTTGCCGGGTTTGAAAGGGATGAGGTCATTCTGTACGGTCTGAGCCTGACCTGCGACCCGAGCCACGTTGATAAGGCAAGCCCCGTTATCGGCGAGGACGGCAAGCTCTATATTGCGGCGCCTCTCGGAACGGTGGCCGGCAGCGGCATCGACTGGCGCGTCTTCCCCTACGAAGGGACGGTCAGCGAGATCTACCGCGACCTGTACAAGGAGTTCATCGATGTCTGAGATGTAAAACAGAAAGGGAGGAAGCCTGCGTGATCCTCCCTTTTTCATGCCTCTTCTGTTTGACATCGATACGCGGAAAAGGTATAATAGGCAGGACTGCGGTGCGTCCGGCTGCCGCATTGATAACCCAACAGTATCCAAACAGTATCAGAACGGAGGAACAAAAATGGAAGAAACTTTGTACAATGAGCGCGTAAAGCCGCAGCTGATGAAGGAGCTGGGGCTGAGGGAAGAGCAGGTCACGAACGTCCTGGGTCTTCTGGACGAGGGCTGCACGGTCCCCTTCATCGCCCGCTACCGTAAGGAAGTCACCGGTGCCATGACCGATGAGCAGCTGCGTGATTTTTCGGAGCGACTGACTTATCTGCGCAATCTGGAGGCCCGAAAGGACACCGTCGTAGCGTCCATCGAGGAGCAGGGCAAGATGACGCCCGAGCTTCTGGACGAGATCCGCGCGGCCAGGACCATGGTTGAGGTGGAGGACCTGTACCGTCCCTACAAGC
>JAZRWR010000042.1:0-15124 GCA_045599825.1 Bianqueaceae bacterium
CTGCAGGGCGACATCGTGCAGATCATCGACGAAGACGGCGAGGAGGTCGTTTATTATCGCTACGATGACTGGGGGAAGATCCTTGACATAGGCGGCAGTCTGAGCGCAAGCATCGGAATGGAGAACCCCTTCCGCTACCGCAGCTATGTCTACGACGAAGAGACGGGACTGTATTATCTGAACAGCCGCTATTACGACCCGGAGACCGGAAGATTCATCTGAAATTAATGGACGTATTAGGATTCCCGATGGCTTAAACTCGACAGAATTAATTGAGGTAAAAAACGTCAAGTACATTTCAAATACTTTGCAGTTAAGAGATTACGCAGATTATGCCAACGACACAGGAAGAGCATATTATCTGTATGTCCGTCCGGCTACTGTCATTGCAAAATCGGTGATCAGTGCTGGATGGGAAATAAGGTATTTATGGTGAGAGGAGAAGCAATGATTTATAGCCAAGTTTTGTTGGACAGTATCAATCGTGAGAAAAAGCTAGAAATTTTTAAGCGCAACGATCGGCTGCTTTTAGAAAAAATGTTTGATGAAATCAATATACAGAAAGATACAGATTTTCATTTTCTTGCAGAGATTGATGCCTATAATATTAGCGGCTCAGGTTCTATTATGGCGAAATATCTTGATGAATTTCAATCGGAGACGATTCGGTGCTACCTGATTCCGCAAATGGTTGCAGATAAAATAGAGGATTGTGGGAATTTAGTGCTGCGGTCATATTTGCATTTCAAGAATTCTGACGAGTATATATCAGCGGCCAATGTACCCTCGCCGGCCCATATTTATGTTAGATATGATAATGCATTTAAGAAGTTGAAGCCAAAAGAACTAAAAGCGAATTTGTCTGAATTAGCCCAAAATCCAAGAGATGCTTTCTATCTGCCATTAACTATGAGAATGCTTGCCTCATGGAGAATTCCGGAGTTAGAACAGTTATTTTTGACCTATCTTAAAGAATCAAATATAACAAATGAATCCGTCGGGCTAACTGATCAAGACGGAAATTATTATCCCCCTATTTCTTTTATAAGAAGAGAACTCAAATTTACCGCAATAGAATGCTTAAAATATTATCCTTCAGTGAAGGTGTTAGAAGCACTGAAAGATTGTGCGAACAATATAGATGAGGATGTAAGTTTTGCAGTAAATAAATCGTTGCGTTTCATCAATAAGAATTCTATCTGAGTTACTGCGAGGGGGAGGGTGGATGCATCGTCTGTGATTTGCTGCGGTGATGGGTTAATGCCTGGAGATAACAGGCTGGGATTAAATTATGAAAGCATTATTTGTTAAAGTTTTGTTGTTCCTTCTATGCATCTTTAGCCTTGGGTGGCTAAGCGACTATAAATATTTGTATCGTTTTTTTTGATGACTGGGAGGCGGAAGTAAAGACTGATTTAGTTTATATTATTGATGATGAATACTTGAACGAGGTATATGATTCTAATGACGAGCTTCTTTATAGTTTTGGGAAGTGAAGCTTTTCCAACAGGTATTTTGTAGGATAGATTATGAACTTTATTATTGCTATTATTCAGAGCCAAGTAATCTTCAACAAAATTGGAATATTGCTGCAGTGAATGTAAAGGATGGAAGCGTTTCGGAACTTTTTTCCCTTAATCTTTTTGAAGAAGGTGACGGGGTGATCTTCTATGAGGATCTTTCACTGTATGACAATGCATCGGTTAAATATGGGGGCCTTTGCAATGATACAAAGGTTTTCTTCAGGGGGAGCCAGGGGTGCGTTGTTTTCGATCCATCCACAGATATCACGGAAGGAATAGACAATATTCCGGCCTGTAAATATTCTTGGGAGATATCTGAAGACAAGCAGACGCTGCAGGTAATAGATGAGGAAAGCGGGGAAAAGCATGAGTTAACGCTTGCCAGTATGGCAAGTGGCAACAAATATGCAGAAAAAATATTATCTATCTCAAATCGGAAGACGATATTTCGTGATTCTCCCGTGGATGAATTGTTTAGTTATGTAAAGATAATCGATGATACCTTGTTTATAGTTTGCGATGTTAAGGATTAGCTTGGATACCCCAATGCAGTTTTATTCCAATATG
Source organism: Bianqueaceae bacterium (assembly GCA_045599825.1). GTDB lineage: Bacteria > Bacillota > Clostridia > Lachnospirales > Bianqueaceae > JAZQNF01. The sequence goes on from JAZRWR010000042.1 coordinate 2,091, forward strand.
ATTTTTGCTCGGATAGTGTTTTCTTCGTCTCTGTTCACCAAATTAAGACTCGAATAGCTAAAGATTTTTCCTTTGCGCCGGTTTATATTACGAAATGATTCGAGATTTTTGGTTTAGGTCCGGACGGGTATAGTTCGTTCGTAAACCGTACGGACATCTATATACTGCGCTTGTTCGTAAGAAGGAATCATCCCCGGAGGGCTTGTGCCGATGATCGACACAAGTCCTTTGCTTTTGCGCGGGCTGGTGGTGAGCCTCAAATCCTCCCACGTTTTTATTGACATTCATTCCTCGTCCGATGTATAATCACAGGTACTGTTAGACTTTTTTGGAGAATGCGTATGGTCAAAGAGCAGATACAGACTCTCGGTGATATCCTTTCCGCATATCACGATCCGCAGATGATCAACATGCTGGCCAAGAACCCCGCTGTCCCCGTTTTGGGAGGAGAGGTTCACGAGGCGGCCGTCATGATGGTCAATCTGCGCGGCTTTAATCAGGTTTGCGAGCAGCTTCCCCCTGAGAAGGTTGCCTTGATGCTGAATGCCTACCAGGGCTATATTATGGAGATCATTCATCGCTACGGCGGTGTCGTCGATAAAATGATGGGCGACCGAACGCTGGCGTATTGGGTCAATACGGCTGAGGCGCCGGAGGATGATAAGCTGATGGACCGTATCCGTCAGGCCGAGTTCAGGGCCAAGGCGGAGCGCACGGTCCGCGGGGCTCTGCGCGCGGCTCATTCTATCGTCCGCAACCGGTCTGAACTGGAAGAGAAGCTGATTGCCTGCTGCGGTTTCACGGTGCAGATTGATGCCGGTATCCACTACGGGCCCGTGTTTGTCGGCAATATCGGCACTCAGAATCTGATGGATTATACGGTTGTCGGCAATGCCGTCAATGTGGCGGCGCAGCTGAGCGACCGTGCTCCGCAGGAGGAAATATACGTATCTGAAGCGGCGGTCGGGCTTATTACCGGCGAGTTTACCTTCCTCACCGTGCTGGGTGACGAAGGGGACTGGGACACCATCTCCACGCGTGAAGGTCAGATGAAGGTATACAGCCTTTGCCGGAAGGCCAGGGAACTGGACGCGGCTCAGGCTGATTTGGATAAAGATTAAGTGCGGCTGTTTTGTCCCTCAGACCCGCATGTTGAGAAAGGATGCATCGATCATGAAAGAACAAATCGCTGCTTTGCGTGAAAAGGCTGCTCTTGAGCTTGCGGCCGTCAGAACGCCGGAAGAGCTGGAGGCTCTTCGTGTAGCGTATCTTGGGAAAAAAGGCTCTGTCACCGCGCTGCTGCAGGGCTTAAAGGACGTTCCGGCTGAAGAAAAGAAGGAGGCCGGCCGCCTGATCAACGAGCTGAAGGCCGAGATCGCGGAGAAGCTGGAGACCGTCGGCAGGAAGCTTTCGGCCGAGGCCGAGGCTGCCCGTCTGAAGAGCGATGCTCGCTACGACGCCAGCCAGCCTACGCCGTCCGCGCTGGGCTCCCTGCATCCCATTACCCTCGTTCAGCGCGAGCTGGAGGGCATCTTTACCAGCATGGGCTTTACGGTCGAGGATTTCAGCGAGGTCGTCACCGAATACGATAACTTTGAGGCGGTCAACGTGCCCAAGCACCATCCCGCCCGTGATATGCAGGATACTTATTATCTGAGCAACGGCCAGCTGCTGAAAACGCAGACCTCCGCGGCCCAGAATGCTATTCTGCGCAAATACGGCGGAAACTGCCGCGCCATTTTCCCCGGCCGCTGCTTCCGCAACGAGGCGCTCGATGCCAGCCATGAGAACACCTTCTACCAGATGGAGGGCATGATGGTCGGCGAGAACATCTCGATTTCCAACCTGATCTATTTCATGAAGACGATGCTGTCCGAGGTCTTCAAGAAGGACATTACGGTCCGTCTGCGCCCCGGCTTCTTCCCCTTTACCGAGCCCGGCTTTGAGCTTGATATCAAGTGCCCCTTCTGCGGCGGCAGGGGCTGCCCCACCTGTAAGCACGGCGGCTGGATCGAGCTCTGCCCCTGCGGCATGATCCATCCCAACGTCCTGCGCATGGGCGGCGTTGATCCCGAAAAGTACACCGGCTTTGCCTTCGGACTGGGCCTTACCCGACTGGCCATGATGAAGTACGGCGTCCATGATATCCGCGTTCTGAACAGCGGCAGTCTGAAGGCGCTGGACCAGCTGGAAATCAAAGACAATTACTAAGGAGGTGCCCCATGTTTTTATCTATGAACTGGATCCGGGATTTTGTTGACCTGGAAGGCATCGACTTGGATGCCCTTATTCATCAGTTTACGCTTTCCACGGCCGAAGTCGAAGGAAGCGAGCACGTAGGCGAGGATATTTCCGGCGTTGTGGTCGGTCAGATCCTTTCCGTCGAGGCGCATCCCAACTCCGGCAAGCTGCATCTGCTGAAGGTCGACGCAGGCGAGCGTGTTTACGACGTCGTCTGCGGTGCGCCCAACGTAGCGGTCGGCATGAAGGTGCCCTTCGCCAAGACCGGCGGCCGAGTCGGCGAGCTGGAGATCGCGAAGCGCCCCGTGGCCGGTGTCGATTCTGAGGGCATGTGCTGCTCCGAAAAGGAGCTTGGACTCTCCGATAACCACGAGGGCCTGATGGTGCTGCCTGAGGATGCTCCCGTCGGCACCGATATCAAGAAGCTGTACGAAATTGAGGATGTGATCTTCGAGGTAGATAACAAATCCCTGACCAACCGTCCCGATCTGTGGGGTCACTACGGTATTGCCCGGGAAATCGCGGCGCTTACCGGCCGTGCGCTCAAGCCTCTGGCGAAGGCTGATCTGGCCGGCTATGCGAACCTGCCCGCCGTGCCCGTCGAGGTCAAGAACAACGAGCTTCTGTACCGCTACAGCGCCCTGGCTGTCAAAAACATCACTGTCGCCAAGAGCCCGGTCAACATGCGCATCCGTCTGTATCGCTGCGGCATGCGCGCCATCAATCTGCTGGCTGACCTGACCAACTACATCATGATGGAGCTTGGCCAGCCCATGCACGCGTTCGATTACAAGCGTGTCAGCCGTATTGAGGTCGGCTGCTACGACAAGCCCTTCGTCTTCCAGACCCTGGACGGCAAGGAGCGCACCATTGAGCCCACCACGCTCATGATCCAGTCCGCGGGCGAGCCCGTCGCCGTCGCCGGCATCATGGGCGGCCTGGCCTCCGAAATCGTAGACGATACCGACAGCTTCCTGCTGGAGTCTGCCAACTTTGACGCCGTTTCTGTCCGCAAGTCCGCGGCGGCCATCGGCCTTCGCACGGACGCTTCCATGCGCTACGAGAAGACCCTCGACCCCGAAATGACCGTGGACGCCATCGGCCGTTATCTTTACCTGCTGAAGGACATCGACGGCGGCGTCGAGGTCATCAGCTCCCTGACCGACTGCTATGTCAAGCATTATCCCGTCCATGAGATCGATATCGACAAGGCCTACGTCGACCGCGTCACCGGCATCGAGATCAAGTGGGAGGATGCCATTCGGACTCTGAAGAGTCTGGGCTTTTGCTGCGAGGTGAACGGCGAGAACTGCCACCTGACGGTTCCCAGCTGGCGCGCCACGAAGGATGTCACCATGAAGGCGGACATCATCGAGGAAATCACCCGTATCTACGGCTACGACAATTTCGAGATCAAGACGGCCGAGTGCGCTGTCCGTCCCGTCGCCTACAGCCCCATGCATGAGCTGACCCGTGGCGTAAAGGACCTTCTGGCCTTCACCTTCGGTGCGCATGAGGTGCAGAGCTACATCTGGAACGACGGCAAGCGTCTGGACGAGCTGGGCCTTCCGAACGAGGGCTTCCTCACCCTCACCAACGCTATTTCGCCGGATATTTCCACCATCCGCGCCGAAATCATCCCCACCCTCCTGTGCATGGCTCTCAAGAACCGCGGCTATGCGCCGGAATATTCCGTTTTCGAAATCGGAAGCGTAGTGCGCGGCTTAAAGGCCGACGGCCTGGCCGACGAGCACAAGGTGCTGGGCCTGCTTTTATGCGGCCGTAAAAATGACGAGGAGCGCCTCTTCTTCAAGGCGCGCGAAATCGTCGAGACCATGGCGAAGACCCTGCGCAATACCGAATTCGGCTTTGTCCGCAAAGAGAATCCCCGCGTCTGGCAGCATCCCTACAATGCCTTCGAGATCAAGGCGGGCGATACCGTCCTGGGCGAGCTGGCCGTTGTCCATCCCACCGTAGCCGGCAAGGTCGAGAAGAAGAGCACGCAGATCGCGGTCGAGCTCGACATGGAAGCCTTCTGCGCGGCTCCCTTCGAGCCCTTCCGCTTCGCGGAGCCCTCCAAGTATCCCGAGATCGTCAACGACATCACCTTTATCGTGCCCAAGGAGCTTCCCTACAGCGCTTTTGAGGAGCGCGTAGCGGCCGTTGCCTGCCCCGTTCTGACCAAGTTCGGGCTGGTCGGCATCTACCGTGATCCCAATGCCGCCGACACCAAGAGCGTCACCCTGCGCTTCACCTTCGTGAGCGAGGAGCGTACCCTGTCCGGTGAAGAGGTTGCCGGCTATGCCGAGGCCCTTATGGCCTCCATGGCCGAAATCGGTGCGGTAGTCAACAAATAAGGAAAAGTCCGGAAGCCTGCCATACGGGCTTCCGGGCTTGTTTTAAGAGAATTTGCAGGAATGAAGAAAAAAAGAGGACTCATTGTGGGCGGAACTGTTGTGACCCTGATGCTTCTTGTGATGGCCTGGCTGATGCTGGATCTGTACCGGCGCGCCCGGGAGTCCGGGAAACAGGAAGAAAGCCTGACGAGCTCGGAGGAGAGCGCGTCTTCTTCGGCTGCTTCGTCGGAGGAGGATTCCGTGCTCGGGGAGTCCGAGGGAGAAATCAGTCTGGGCGAGGAGATCGAGATTCAGGAAAGCCAATATAAGCCCAAGCCTAAGCCGGAGCCGGCGGCGTCCGTTCCGCACCATATCAGCGGGAAGGACGCGAAGAGCGGGGCACTTCGGCAGAAGATCGGCTTCGGGCCGCGCGGCGATACGTCCAAGGCGGAGTTCCACGCTTACTGGGAGCTCTGGTGCCAGGGCGCGTCCAAGTATGCGAAAATGCGCAAGGGCGGCTGCCGCGTCGTTGCCCAGACGAAGCTTCTGGTGGAAGCGGGAATGGCGTCTCCGGATGTGTCCCGGTTTAACCCGGACAAGTATCTGGAGTGGGCCTCCGGCACGTACTTTTTGAAGGGCCAGAGCGTCGACGAGTATTACGCCGAAGACGTCAATACCGGCGAGGTGCTCATGACCGGCGCCGGCATCGTCGCCTGGGGGAAGGAGCAGGGCTTCCGCGTTGTGCAGCGCAAGGAATATCTCTCCGGCAATCAGGCCGAGGACGAGGCGCTCATCATGAAACGTCTCCGGGAAGGGGCCTTCTGCATTCTGACCAGTGACGCGCATCACGCCTACGTGGGGCGAACGGTTTCGCTGGAAGCCGGCCGGCCCTATCTGCTGGATTCCCAGACGGACTGCGCCTACAACTGGAGCATGATCTGCACGCTGGACAACTACCCCTTCTGCGAATTCGAATGCCTCTATTCATATACGGTGACGAAACGCTGAAGGAGAAGCCGCAGCGAGGGAGAAAAGAAGCAGCGGTTTGGAAACTCTTTAAAAAGGCACTTGACATCCATCCCTTCTTCTGCTAAGTTGAGCTTGTAGAAATGTCCCTGCCCCGCATGCAGAATTTTTTGCGCAGAAAGGTAAAACCATGAAGTGTACCGAACGCCTAACCGCCGTCCTGATGGCAGTCGTTTTATGCCTTCAGACCGCCGTCCCGAGTTTAGCTGAAGTCAGATACAGTGCCGATTCCGTCTCGCAAGAGCCGGAAAACGGCACTTTTTTGGTGGAGGAGCGTGCATATCAGCCGTTTCTTCCGCCGGCTGCATTCTCCCATCCCTTAAGCGCGCCCGCTCTCTTAAGCCTCAAGGCCGCGGACGTATCCGGTGAAGATGTCTCTCGCCGCGGGCGGGACGCCAAGGTCTTTATGCTTGGTCCGTCGGGCGGTGTGTCAGCGACCTACGGCAGCCGTGTGCATAAAAAGTCGCCGGACGGGAACTGGGACGACATCGACAACACCCTCGTTCCGACGCAGGATTCGTATAGCCTGCGTGACGGTGCCTTCGAGCTCAGACTTCCGGAAACAGCCGGAAGCGGAGAAAGCGTGCTGTCAGAGAACGGCTATACCCTCAGCTGGCACTGGGAGGAGATAAGCGCATCCCGTGCGAAGATCCTTGATGCGACCGATCAGGCGCTTCTCGATAACCCCTTCTATCTTCCGAAGCTTACCTCAAAGCTCAGCTATGAAAACACGTATGCATACGCAGATCTTCTGGTGACCGTAACGACCGTTGGCGTGAAGGAGGACGTGATCCTGAAGAGTCCGGAGGCCCCCTTCTCCTACACGATCAGCCTGGATATCGGCTCTCTTCACGCGAAGCAGAACGGAACGCATACAGTCTCCCTGTACGACGCAGAAGGAAGAGAGGTATACCGCGTCGCAGCGCCCTGCATGACGGACGCTGATGGTGAAAGCTCGGAATCTGTAAGCCTTATCCTTTCCGAAGCGAACGGAACGCGGCTTGTGCTTGATCTTTCGGGAGACAGGGAGTGGCTTTCCGCGCCGGAACGGGTCTATCCGGTAACCCTCGATCCCTACATCTATACCGTAACGGATGAGGATTCGATTGCGGACACCTACATCACCTCTGCTTTCCCGAATCAAACCTACGGGGGCATGGGGAGCTTTTTCATCGGCCGGGAGTCCATTTACGGGATCTGCCGTGCACTTATCCGCTTTGACCTTCCGGAGCTTTCCAAGGGCGATACGGTGGTTGGGGCGGTGCTGAGCCTCACCCAGTACGCGCCGGCGGTAAGCCCCATAGATGCATCTCCTGAGCTTGACGTCTACCGTGCCGCCGCGTCCTGGGGCTCTCTGAGCGCGACGTGGAATACGAAGCGGAGCAATTACGATTCCTCCCGTCTCTACGATATGACAACGGCCACGAACGCCTCTTCGATCCAGAGCTTCTATCTGACGGAGCTGGTGAAGAGCTGGTATAACGGGACGGAGACGAACAACGGTATCTTCCTCAAGTGGCAGGGCGACGAGAGCGGCGCCTATACCCGCGTACGCTATTTCTCGTCCGATTATGCCGGCCTCAGTCACTACTTTCCCGTCATCATGATATCGTTTCTGAGCGATGTCGGCCAGGAGGAATACAGAAGCTATCGCAGCGCCTCCGCGGACTATGCGGGCACGGCTTTTGTCAACGATTACAGCGGAAACTTGAGCTTTACCGCGCCGCTTTCGGAAACGGACGGGCTTCTGCTGCCGGTCGGCACATTCCTGACCTACAACGGCTATCTTTCGGGTGAGGAGTCACTGAACGGAAAGAGAGGCCTTACGGCCGGATACGGCTGGACTCTTAACCTTTCGAGCCGCATCGACCCGCTTCAGACGGGCGGAACGAGTACGGACGAGCAGGCTCTTTTCGATACCGTCTATCAGGACAGTGCAGCCTCATACCGTTACGTTTTCCGCGATGCGGATGCCACGGTCCATTACCTCTATGAGGATGGGACGGAGTATAAGGATGAGGAGGGCCTTGGCCTGAGTCTTAAGCTTGCGAGCGTCTCCGTTACCGAACACTACCGCCTGGACTATCAGGACGGTTCCTGCTCCGTCTTTGACGCGGACGGCTATCTGACGCGTTCGTATGATGCGGAAGGAAACTATCTGAGCGTAAGCTATGCCTCGGCCGGAAGCGGCAGTACGCTCCGGAAGTTCGTGACAGCGGTGACGGACGGCGCGGGCAGGGTGACCTCTCTTTCCCATGATGCAAACGGCCGCCTTACTTCTGTGACAACACCGGACGGCCGGACAACGACGCTTAGCTATACCGGCGACCGCCTGAGCTCGGTGAACTACCCGAACGGCCTGGCAACAACCTTTTCTTACGACGGCGAAGGCCGTCTCAGCCGAGTGGAAAACCGTGACGGAAGAGGTCTGTCAATCAGCTACCGGAGCGGTTCCGCGCTTCCCCTGTGCGAGAAGAACCGCGTGATCCGCCTGCAGGAATTCGCTTCGGATGACACCCCCGGCAACTACATCGATTTCTCCTACCGGAGCGATCAAACGACGGTCTTTACCTATTCCGTGAACGGCGGAGAGGTGAGCGAGCAAAGCGCGTTTGATTATTACGGCCGCACGGTCTCGGTCACGAACCTGTTAAGCGGCGCCGCTAGCGATTACCGCTACACGAATCCCTCATCCCCGGACGGAAGCACGAACAGACTTTCCTCCGTTTCGGTGAAGGGAGAGACGGGCGACCCTGCCAACCTTCTTGAAAACAGCGTATGGTCCGATGCTGCTTCAGGCATTCCTTCGCAGTGGAGCGCGGGCGGTCTGGAAAGCGGAGACGGCTTAAGCGGCGGCGCCTTCCGTCTGACCGCGGTCCCGTACGGACTTAAGGGCTTCTATCAGGATGTTCCTATCGGACACGCAGGCGCCGGCTTCCTTCTTTCCGTGAAGGTGGAGGGCCATACCCTTCCTTCCCGTCCGGATGAACCGGACCGGACGGCGGCCCTGAGCCTTACCTTCTACTACTCGGACGGCACGACGGAGACCGTGGGCGAGAACCTGAACTTTGACACGGCAGGCATCCAGTATAAGAGCCTGGCGGCCCGTCCGTCGGAAGCGAACGCGGAGAAGCTCATCACGAAGGTGCGCTATCAGATCTCCTACGGCTATACCCGCGGAACGCTCTCCTTTTCGGACTGTGAGCTTCTTTCGGACGAAAGCGGCAGCGCCTTTGGCTACGATTCCGAAGGAAATCTTGTGAGTGCTTCCCGCCTGGCCGAGGAGGGAAAGATCTACAGCTATTCCTCCGCGGGCGAGCTTATAGAGGCCTCACGAAGCGGCAGCAGTCTGTCGGAGCACTACACGTATACCTACGATGTGACCCGTCCGCACCGTCTGACGGCGGCCCGATCGGAGGAAAGCGGCCTGGGTCTCATCTTTACTTACAACGACAAGGGGGAGGTCACGGAAACAAAAGTGGGGGCAGTCCGAAGCGACGGAAGCCCGGATCCGGCCGCCGCTTATCTTTCTGTCTCCACCGTTTACACGTCGGATAAGAATTACATAGCGTCCTCCACGACCCAGAGCGGAGCCGCCGTCTCCTATGAACGGAACGCCCAGGGCCTTGTGACAAAACAGACTGACCCGGAGGGGAACGAAACCCTCTACAGCTACGACGCGCAGAAAAGGCTGTTAAGGGCCGTCAGTACCGGGGATGCCAGCGTGAGCTACAGCTATGATGCCGACGATCTGAGCCTCGCCCGCATCACCCACAACGGCTTTGACTATGAGTTCAGCTATGACCGTTTCGGAAATCTCGCTTCGGTACGCGCCGGCGGGCAGACCCTCCTTACGAATACCTACCTGCCGAATAACGGCAGCCTGCAGAAGCTCACCTACGGAAACGGCGACGAGATCAGCTATAGCTATGACCGTCTGGGAAGACTGTCCTCCGAAAGTTACGTCTATGATGTCTTCAGCTACCGCTACGACACCCATGGAAACCTTTCAGCCGTATTGAACGGCGGAACGCCCGAGGCTGAATACTTCTACGACCTTGCCGACCACCTGAGCGTTTTCCGTTCGGGAGAGCTTACGGTAAGCTTCGAATACGATAGCTTAAACCGCGTTACCGAGACCGTGTACAGCCTCTTTGACAGCGCGTACCGCTACCTTGCCACCTACGGTCCGGACAGCCGCCTTGAAAGCGTATCTCTTGTGGGCGGACCCGAATTATGTTATACTTACGACAGCTTAAGCCGCGTCACAAAAACGGAGCTTACAGCCGGAAGCGACCTTATCAGTGAGACGGACTACGCTTACCGGGATCTGAGCTCAAGCCGCACTACCACGCAGGTTTCGGCAATGGTCAACAAGAACGCTGACGGGGACACCCTTTCGTCCTTCAGCTATACCTACGACGGAAACGGAAACCTTGTGACGGTGGCGGACGGAAACGGTGTCACCACGGTCTACACCTATGACAGCTTAAACCGCCTGACCGCCTCGGAAACGGACACCGAACGCCGGGAATACGATTACGATGACGGCGGCAATATCACCGAAAAACGCTGCTATGGGCGCAGCGGCAGCAGCTGGGTCCTTTATGACAGTGACAGCTGCAGCTACGAGGGAAACGGCTGGAACGACCTCCTAACCGAGTATAACGGAAGCCTTATCACCTACGATGAGATCGGGAACCCGGTCTGTTACTTAAGGAACAGTGAATTCTACTGGCAGGGCCGAAGGCTTTCCGGCTTCTACAACGGCGTTACCTTTGCCGCCTATACCTATAATGCGGACGGTATCCGGACCTCAAAGAACGTAGACGAGGTCCTCACCACCTACTATCTGGAGGGCAGCCGCATCACCGGTATGGTCAGCGATGATACCCTCTGGAGCTTCCTCTATTACAGGGACACGCTGATCGGCTTTGAGACTGGGGGCGAGCGCTATTACTACCTCCGAAACCTGCAGGGTGACGTCATCCAGATCATCGACGAAGACGGAGAAGTCGTCGTTTACTATACTTATGATGACTGGGGAAAGATCACAGACTGCGGCGGCATCCTGTCCGGCACGTTGGGCTGGCAGAACCCCTTCCGCTACCGCGGGTATGTATACGACGAGGAGACGGGACTTTATTATGTATCCAGCAGGTACTACGATCCGGAGGTTGGTAGGTTTATATCGCCAGATACAGTAGCTATCCTTGCAGCAACTCCTATGGGGTTGACAGATAAGAATCTGTATGCATATTGCGATAATAATCCGGTATGTCGAGTGGATTATGGCGGATACTTTTGGGATACAGTATTTGATGTTGTGTCATTATGTTTCAGTGTAGCCGAAGTTGTAGCAAATCCAGCAGATCCTTGGGCATGGGCAGGGTTGGCAGGAGATATTATTGATCTCGTACCCTTTGTAACTGGTGTGGGCGAAATGACCAAAACAGTTGGCGCAACTGTAAAAGTCGCTAATGCTTTAGATAACACTGTAGACACAATCAAAATAGTTAAAGCAGTGGATTTTCCCGACGATGCGCTCGATACAATTCGTGCACTGGACAAAGTTGGAGACGCCACAAAATCTACAGCCGAGGCAGGAAGGCGAATTCACCAGGGATATAAAATAGGTGATGGCTTTAGAAGTGTATGCAAAGAGTATGATAAACTAAAAGGATTCAGACCTGATTACATAGACTTTACTAACAATATCATTTATGAGTTAAAACCAATGAATTCCAGAGGTATACGTAGTGGAATTAAGCAATTACAACGCTACGACAAAGCATTTGGCGGAGGATTTACATTAATACTTGAATTATATTGAGGCTAAACTATGGAAAAAAAAGAATTTTAGATATTCTGTGAAAGGTAATTTACGGCACACGGTTTTATAAAACAAAAAAAAAGCTTCTATTTAGCTGGTTTTGATCTTATGTGCGGTATTTTTTTGCAAAAATCAAATTATGGTGATATTTACTACGTTAATTTTTGCTATTTCTTAGAGAGCCCCCAAAACAATAAATCCTATCCTACTCAGTATGAAAGTGATATCTTTGAAAGAATTGTAGCAATGTCAAAAAAAAGCACTTTGCAAGGAAAATGTTTTATTACAGCACAAATCGAATATAAAGAATATGGTGAAGAAGAATTACGCCCGTATTTTGATAAAGAGTTTGAAGAGAGAATTCTTCCTCCCATATATCAGGGGAAGAAGTATATTCTTGATAACCTTGGAAAACTATATTCTTTGACATTAAATAAGGATGAGGTAATAAACAAATTGCAAACATGACCGACTGACTGGATACTTCGGTTAGCACCATCGAATGAAAATAAGAAATGGAATACGCCAATAGCAGCGGTACAATAAGGCTATGGGCGGAGGATGCTCGCTGATTCTTGAGTTATACTAGGAGACAACTATGATAAAGAATGTTTTTTTTAAAAAGTTAACATTTATGTTTTCAGAAAAGGGATTTACTTGTAAAAACAAACACTTTTATAAAGAAGCATCTGATGATGTGGTAATAGTGTTTGGCATACACATGTCCAGCTATGGTGGATATTGTTATCTTGAATATGGTTATTGTTTCAAAACAATAAATCAGCATTTGCCTTTTCCTAGGTTTAATCAACTCAATCTGAATTGTGGCCGTGTGATGACCTCTTTTGGGAAAGATCTTATTTATGAAGAAATCGACGAGAAAGCTTTTGTGGAAATTGAAAAAGCGGTTGATGCGGCGCTCTATAATTTGATTAAACTTATCAATCTTGAACGGAGTGAAATGATTCAATTCTTTTTATCTGGACTCTTTAATCAGTCTTGGTATATTCTGGGGAACGAGACTGCCAGATATTTCGGATTGCCAAAAGAAGCGTTTATATATCATTTTGTTGAAGAATCAGAATAAATTATAAATTTTATTTTCACGTTCATATAGCTGGAGAAAATCTTTTTCTTGGTTCAAGGGCTTGGGACTATCCCAACAAGTGCCGTTGTGTACAAGCAAAGGCGATGCTTGCCGTACTGATGCCTCGAGCAAAATCATGACGGCAGATTGTGCTTGTCAGCGGCTTCGGCCCCTGACACCCCATCGAAACAGTTCCGGCAACTGAGAAAGGAGCCCTTATTCACACCTTTCAGCTGCTGGGTACATCGGGTACATAACGAAGTCCAGCCGAGACGGGACTTTATTATCTGAACGGCAGGTACTATGATCCTGAGGTTGGAAGGTTTATAAATGCGGATACACTCCTCGCCGTCGGCGTGGAATTAACGGGAACGAACCTTTTCGCATACTGCCTGAATAATCCGGTCCACTATGCGGACACATCAGGGCGGGCTTCGGAATCCTGCTATGAAGACGGCTTTGACATCGATTCGCCGTATGTTGATGCCTATGGCGGGGGAAGTGACGGCGG
>JAZRWR010000043.1:0-39323 GCA_045599825.1 Bianqueaceae bacterium
CATCCTCTCCCAGGATGCAGCGGCGGATTTCCTGCTCGAGAAATTCCGGAGGATTCAGAGCGGAAAAGAAGGGATCCAGGCTCGGGAAAACGCGGTCCTCGTCGGTACTGAAGCGGCCGTATTCCTTCATCTGCCGGATGGTCGAAATGACACGGGCGACATTCAGAAGCTCGCGTGTGGTAAGGATTGCGGAGAGAGATGCGCGGGAAACGGCAGAAGAAATGTCCGTGAGACCGCTGAGCGGCGGCTTGCTTTTGGCCATCAGATAGCACAGGGCTTCCGCGGTCTCTTCCTGGGCGCACTCGGCCTCATAGAGGGACTGCAGGGGACGAAGCTTATCACAAAGCTCTTTTCCGGGTGCGGATACGGCCTGCTCCTGCAAAAGCGTAAGAATCTTGTCATATTCCAGTTTTTTCAGATTCTTGTCCAAGTGCGTGTACTCCTTTCGAAATTATTCAAGATAGGTACTGTGATGCAGCCGGCCTGTCAGCTCGAGTCCTTCAAAATCGAAATGCCTGAGTGCCTCGTACAGAACGATGGCGACGGAATTAGCGAGGTTCAGGGAGCGATAGCCCTCTCCCATGGGGATGCGCAGACAGCTGTCATGATGATGGGACAGAATTTCCTCAGGGATACCGGCTGATTCCTTCCCGAACATCACAAAATCATTTGGGGAAAAATCGGCTTCGGTATAGAGCTTCTGTCCCTTGGTGGTGGCGTACCAGATGCGGGCATCCGGGTTTTTGGAGAGAAAATCCTCGTAGCAGATATAACGGTGCAGCTCAACCTTGTCCCAGTAATCCATACCGGAACGGGCCACGTATTTTTCATTCAGCGAAAAGCCGAGAGGCTCGATCAGGTGCAGCGAGGCGCCGGTGCAGGCGCAGGTACGGGCGATATTGCCGGTGTTCTGCGGGATTTCCGGTTCTAAGAGAACGATGTTCATAGGGTCTTGAGGAACTCCTCGATGCGGTCGCAGGCGGTCTTGAGCTTGTCCAGGCTGTATGCGTAGGAAATGCGGACGTGGCCCTCGCCGGCATCGCCGAAGGCATTTCCGGGGACGACGGCCAGTCGCTGTTCCTTCAAAAGCCGGGTGCAGAAATCATCGCTGGAGAGACCGAATTTTTTAACAGAGGGGAAAACATAGAAGGCGCCGGCCGGCTTCGGGCAGTCTATGCCCATTTCCTTGAAGCGGCTAAGCAGGTAGTTGAGGCGGCGATGGTACTCGCGGCACATCTTTTCGACGTCCTCGTCACTGTTGCGCATGGCGTCGACAGCGGCGTACTGACTGGTGGTCGGGGCGCACATGATGGCAAACTGGTGTAGCTTCGTCATCTGCCGGATGACATTTTCGGGGCCGAGTGCGTAGCCAAGGCGCCAGCCTGTCATGGAAAAGGCCTTGGAGAAGCCGTTGATGACGACGGTGCGCTTGCGCATTTCGGGAAGCGCGGCAACAGAAACATGACGGCTGCCGTAGGTGAGCTCGGCATAAATTTCATCCGAAAGCAGGAAAAGGTCCTTTTCTTCGGCGAAATCGGCGATTTCCTGCAGATCCTCGCGCGTCATGACAGCGCCGGTGGGGTTATTCGGGAAAGGCAGAACAAGGATTTTGGCCTTTTCGGTCCAGACATCCTCAAGGTCCTTGCGGGTCAGCTTGAAGTCGTTTTCGGCCTTTAGCGGCACATCGATCACAACGCCGCCGGCCATGCGGGCGCAGGGCGCGTATGCGACGTAGGAAGGCGTGGGCAGGAGGACGGCTTCGCCCGGCTCCAGCAGTACGCGAAAAGCCAGATCGATGGCCTCAGAGCCGCCGACCGTGACGAGGACCTCCTTCAGAGGATCATAGCTCAGCTGATATTTGCGCGCGGAATAAGCGGCAATTTCCTGCCGCAGCTCCTTCAGACCGGCATTGGCCGTATAGGTGGTTTTGCCTTGCTGCAGAGTATTGATGGCCACTTCGCGGACATGCCAGGGCGTATCGAAATCAGGCTCGCCGACGCCGAGCGAAATGACGTCTTCCATTTCGGCGGCGATGTCAAAAAACTTCCGGATGCCGGAGGGCTTGATTTCCTGTATGGTGGAATTGATAAAGTCTCTCACGGAGATACGATCATCCTTTCGTCTTTTTTGCGGCCTTCCATAATGAAGCCGTGGTCCTTATATTTCTTGAGGACAAAGTGGGTGGCGGTGCTGAGCACGTTATCCAGTACGGCGAGGCGCTGACCGACAAAAAGCGCCACCTCTTTCATGGTTTTGCCTTCTACGATGACGGTCAGGTCAAAGGCGCCTGACATCAGATAGACGCTGGAAACCTCAGGCAGATTGTAAATGCATTCGGCGATGGCGTCGAAGCCCTGGTTCTGCTGAGGCGTGACTTTTACCTCAATCAGCGCCGTGACGCGGTCCGTGCTGGTCTTGTCCCAGTTGATCAGCGTATGATAGCCGCAGATGATTTTTTCCTGCTCCATTTTGCTGATGGAGGCTGCGATGTTGTCTTCATTTTCGCCTAAAAGAACAGCCAGATCCTTGGTGCTGAGTCGGCTGTTTTTTTCTAACACTTCCAGAATATCTCTTTCCACGCTGTATACCTCATATGATATAAAATATTTAGAATATTATACTTCCAAAAGGCTGTAAAGTAAAGAAAAATCGCATCAGGAAAGGTATTCGGAGGCATTCCGGCCTCTGTGCTTGCGGAAGCAAAAGGGAGCCCTTTTCCGTACGAGACCGGAAAGATAGAGATAATCCTTTGCACGCGTCATGGCGACATACATCACACGTCGCTCCTCCTCCTCTCCTTCTTCACTTGCAAGTGCTTCCGGATGCGGCATGACACCCCGGGAGATTGCCGCGCACCAGACCAGACAAAACTCAAGCCCCTTCGCGGCGTGCATCGTGCTTAAGCAGACGCCCTCGCCAATGTCCCGTACGCGCATGGCCTGAAGCCAGTCCTCTGCGCTTTTTTGCCCTTCCGCAGTATCGAAGGCAAAGGCAAGCACCTCGTTGATCCGCTCTGCGCTTTCAAACTGATTCCGGCTGAAGTCGAGGGCTTCGTGTGCGAAATCCGCGCGCTGCCAAAGATGAGCGAGCTGCGCGGATACCGTAGCAAGAGATTGCAGGGATTGTATGCGATAATTGAGCTCCTCAATGCGCGAGCGGACGAGAAGACTTAATGCGGGGAGGTTTATAAGAGCGTCAAGCGGCTGCCTGGACGAGGCGGCCTCCTCCAGGCAGGCAGCGGGCAGCTTGAGACTCTTTCCGCAAACCAGAAAGGAAGCTGTGTCGGAGGGATCGGCTGCAAGGCGCAGATAAGCCAGGAGTGTTTCGATGAGCGGGTGCTGCCAAAGGCTTAAGCTTTCCTCCGGGCAGTAGAAGGGAATAGCAGCCTCCTCCAGTATTTTCCGGAAGCGTTTGTTTTGGGCGTGTGTTCGGTACAGGACCGCCATATCCTTGTAGGGAAGGCCCTGCTGATGCATCGCAAGAAGCGTATCACGCAGGCGGAAATTCTCTTCCCGAAGACTTTTGCAGCCGATGACAGCAACCTCGCTACCGCCTCCGCGGACGGAATGAAAGTCCTTGGGCAATCGCTTTCGGTTGACTTCAATAAACTTTTTCGAGTAGGCGACAATACGGGCGCTTGACCGGAAGTTTTCGTACAGGCCGATGATTTTTGCCCCGGGGAAGTCCTTCTGGAAATTCAGAAGAAAGCCCGGATCGGAGCCGCGGAAGCCGTAGATGGACTGATCCTCGTCGCCGACGGCAAACACATTAGGACTATTTGCGCTCAGGAGCCGCAGAATATCATACTGGATCCGATTGATATCCTGGAATTCATCTATCAGAAAATACGTATAGAGGCTCTGCGCTTGGCATAGGGCTTCAGGCTTATCCTGAAGAAGCTTCAGCAGCAGGCTTTGCATGTCTTCGAAATCAAGCCTTCCGAGTCTTTCTTTTTCCTGCTCGAAGAAGCGGATAAAGCTGTGATACTTCTCGTCCTCTGTCCCTTCGGCACAAAAAAAGGCAGAGCCTTGTCTGCCTTCGTTTCGTTCGCGGTCGTAGCGCTTGATGAAATTTTCGGTCTGTGCAATCATGTCCTCTGAAACGGATCCGCCGCCTTGAAGCAGATAGCTGCGCAGAATTTGCTTTTTTTCATTTTCCTGCAGAACGCTCAGTCTAAGCTCCGGCTGAAGCAGTCGTAATATGCGCCAGAAGGCGGCGTGAAAGGTCCCGAATGAAATATTCGACGGTGAACCTTTAAGACGCAGAAAGCGTTCTCTCATTTCGACAGACGCAGCCCTTGTGAAGCTGATGACCAGAATTTTGTCCTCAGGAAGATGCAGCTCCTCCGTCATATGGACCAGACGCTGTGTGAGCACGGTCGTTTTCCCGGAGCCGGGTCCGGCAGAAACGAGCAGAGGTCCGTCGCCGAAGCGGATGGCCTCCTGCTGGGCCTGTGTGAATTTCGATAGATCCAAAAACACCTCATTGATACGGGATGATTTCGCCCGTCCGGGTGGCGTAGAGCATGCACTCGGCCACTTCCTGATGCAGAATGCGCTCCAGTGCAATTTTGTACAGCTTCAGCTGGATGCCGTATTGCAGCCGCTGCTCAAGACCAAGCGAGCGATCGGTTTTGTAATCAGCCAGAATGATGCGGCCGTTTTCAAAGAAAAACAGGTCGATAATGCCCTGCACCATAACGGTGCTGTCCGGATGAAAGCCGGTCGAATCCATCCAGCCGGGAGCGATTTCGTTCATTTCATCCGCGCTGAAGCGGATGATGAAGGGCTGCTCGCGGAAAACGGAGGGCGATTGAAGGATCCTCCTGCAAAGCTCAGAACGGAAGAAGGTCAAAAGCTCCTCATGCAGCAGCAGGCCGCAGTCTTCTTCGGAGAGAAGCTCCAGCCGAACCTGCCGGTCGATTTCAGCCTTGAGCGAGACCTCGTCCGTTACAGCGTCCATGCGGGCATTGGCCAAAAAGGCATGCATAACGGTGCCGCGCCGGGCGCCGGGCCCTTCCTCGCTGCGGAGAGGCTTGACGACGGGGGCCTCACTGCCCTCCTCCTCATCCTGAACATGAAGCTTCTTTTTGATTTCCGTGACGGAAAAGCGGGCGAAGGTTTTCCCCTCGGCCTGGTACGGATAGGTCCAGGAGAAAGCAGAAGGATAGTCATAATCATCAATAGATGATGCAGCATCTGCAGCAGGAGCGAAGCTGCTTTCGGGCTCAATCGCAGCATATGACTTAGGTGCGGTTTGCGGTTCGACTGTATAGAATTCAAAGGGACAGCGTACGCCCAGGGTGCGGTGCGCCTGAATGGCGGAGAATATCCAATCCAGATAGTTATGGGCGCCCATGATCTGCGTCACCGATAAGGCTGCGGGAGGAAGCTCGCCGGATGCGGATGCAATGCCAATGGCATAGTTATAGGCTTCCAGCTCATCGTCCTCAAAACCGGGATCCTTGACAAAGCCGCTCATCACAAGCATGGACTGGGCGCGCGTCATCGCGACATAAAGAACACGCATCAGTTCGTCGCGCATTTTGCGTTTCGTTTTTTCTTTGATCAGAAGCCTCGTGATGGTTTCCTGGGGATTCTTTTTCCCGCCGTTGTAGGCACAGATGCCTAAGCCAAGCTCGCGGTCGATGCAGATTTTTTTATTCAGGTCTGTTTCATTGAAATTCTGACCGAGTCCGGCCAGATATACGAGCGGAAATTCCAGTCCCTTACTCTTGTGGATGGTCATAATGCGGACCAGGTTCTCATTTTCACCCAGCACCTTGGCCTCCTGAGTGCTCTCCTCATTCTTATCAAGAAGCTCAAGATAGCGCAGAAACTGGTACAGACCGCTGTAGGAGGTCCGTTCGAAGGCCAATGTGCTTTCGAGCAGCTTATCGAGATTGGCTCTGCGGAAGCGACCCTTTACGGGATCGGTCGCGGCCTGATAGTAATAAGCGCTTTGGTTCAGGATCTGCCACAGGAGGTCGTGAACGCTGAGCGAAAAGGATGCCTCCCGCCATTGATACAGCTGTGTAAGGAAGCTGCGCGCTTTTCCGGAAATGGCCTTATCGCCTTCAGCACAGCAAAGAAGCGCCTCATAAAAGCTTGAATCGGGAAGGCAAAGGCGGATCTCGGCCATATCATCGGCAGTGAAACCGAAAAGACTTGAGTGCATGACCGCTGCCAGCGGAATATCCTGGCGGGGATTGTCGATGATTTGCAGGAGCTCGCGCATCAGACGGATTTCAGGCGTTTGATAATAATTGACCGTGCTTTCCGCGAAGCAGGCGATGCCTCGCCTGGCGAGAGCCTTTTGAAGCAGCTGGGCGAAATTGCTTTTAACAGAATGCAATAAAATGACGATATCGCTGAGGCGCAGGGGACGGTCCGCTTTCAGGGAAGCGTCGTATACCGTCATGCCGCTTTCAAGCTTTTGCTGAATATCGTCGACAATGGCATTGGCTTCTTTTTCAAAAAGCTGCTCGCTTCGGTCATTTTTGCCAAGCTCATCCGGAACAGGCTTGACAAGCAGAAGCGAAACGCGCTCAAGCCCGTCGTTTTCTTTTTCGGAATACAGGCGCTCCTTCGCCCCGTAGACGATTCCGTTCTCAGGATTCTGCATGAGACTTTCGCAAAGATAATTCGTGCTGTCGAGAATTTGCGGCAGACTGCGGTAGTTCATCTGCAGGCTGAACGACGCGGCCTCGCCTTCGGCAGCCTCTTCATAGGGCGTATAGGCATGAAGCTTTTCGATAAAGAGCTCCGGCTCGGCATGGCGGAAGCGATAGATGCTCTGCTTCATATCGCCGACCATAAAAATATTGTTAGGCTCTCCCCTGTCGTCCCGACGGGAAACGGCAGTCAAAAGCATTTCCTGCAGCAGGTTGGAATCCTGGTATTCGTCGATGAAAATGTAGTCGTATTCATCGCGGACGGCTTTTGCGGCGGCAGTCGGAACGGCCTTCGTCGGGTAGAGACCGTTATCGTCCTTTTCGCACAGAATCTGCAGCGCGTAGCGTTCAAAGTCGGAAAAATCAATGAGATTGCGTTCTTTTTTGGCACAGTAAAAATGCTCGGACAGCCGAGTCAGGAGCTGTTCGAGTCCGATGAGCATCTCATGACTGAGTGAGAGGGCTTCATCGTCAATAGGATTCCGAAGCGCATTCAGAAGCTCATTTTCTTTGAAATTATTTTTGATTTTCTCACGGATGCTCTTTAAACGAAGGCTGCTTTCATCTTCTTCAACATAAAGCCTCGGCCAGGCAGGAAGCGAAAGAGCGAAGATTCGTTCTGCAAGCTCCAGGCTGCAAAGCTCCTTGCTTTGCGCAAGAAGCGCATCGATGCCGTTCAAAAGAGTGCAGCAGAAATCCGAATCGCCGCAGTTTCTTTTGTAGCTGACCATGGCAGAAACCGAAAGATAAAGCTTGAAAAGTTCAAGCTGCTGCTTCAAAAAGTCCTGTAAGGCGTTTTTCAGAAGGCTTTCTTCAAGCGGATTATCGCGGCCAGGCTCATACAGCGCGATTTTTTCTTTCAGCCAGGCAAAAGAATTCGGCAGCGATTCGACATATGAAAAGAGTGAAAGCGCCAGCTCCTCCAGTCCCTGATCCTGATGCAGGCCGCTGTATTGATTGACAAAAAGCTTGAAAGGAAGGAAGGTCTCCGGATCTTTTTCGGCATCAGCGTAGAGACTTTCCAGCGCCTCAGCCAGACTGTCCTTCAGAAGCAGCGCCCGCTCATTTTCGTCAGCGACGCGGACACCCGGATCGAGCTCCGGGATGAGACCGATGTAATCGCGTACCGTTTTCAGACAGAAGGAATGAATGGTCGTGACCGAAGCATTGGGCAGCAGCAGAAGCTGTTCCTGCAGCTGCTCCTGCAGCTGCTCCTGATCGGGTGCTTCTGCCAGCATCTCATTCAGTTTATTTCCGATCTTTTCCTTCATGTTGGAGGCGGCTGCGTTCGTAAAGGTCACAACAAGAAGCCTGTCTAAATCGACAGGCTGATTCGGATCAGTGATCATGCGGATGATTCGCTCGACCATAATGGTGGTCTTGCCCGAGCCGGCTGCGGCCGAAACGAGCATATTGCCGCCTTTTCGGTCGATAATCTGCTGCTGAACGGCTGAAAAGTGCATGAAAGCTCCTTTTATCGGCGACCCTTTGTCGTGTCCTTCTTGATTTTCTCGAGCTCGGCCATGAAGGTGTCAATGTCGGTAAACTGACGGTAGACAGAGGCAAAGCGCACATAGGCGACCTCGTCCAGATCTCTCAGACCGTCCATGACCATTTCGCCGATTTCACGGGAGCTGATTTCCTTATCAAAGGAGTTCAAGGCCTTATTTTCGATATTGTCGACCAGGCGCTCGATATCATTGATGGAAACGGGGCGCTTGTGGCAGGCGCGAAGTATGCGTTCCACCAGCTTTTCGCGGTCGAATTCCTCGCGCGTTTCGTCCTTCTTGATGACGATCAGCGGAACGGTTTCTACCTTTTCGTAGGTCGTGAAGCGCTTCTGACAGACCTCGCACAAGCGTCTGCGTCGGATGGTTGAACCGTCCTCAGACGGACGGGAGTCGATGACGCGGGTGTCGGGACTTTGGCAAAACGGGCATTTCATAGCTGTTCCTCCTCAAATATGCTTATCGTTTCCTGATTTTTGGGTTCCATAAATTCATTCGCCAGATAGCGCTCGGGCGCAGTGGCGGCGGCGACGGCCATTTCATCGCAGAGGTTGTTGAGCTCATTGTCAGCGTGTCCCTTGACCCAGATGAATTCAAGCTCGTGCGGGGCCTTGGCCGCTTCGAGCCGCTTCCAAAGGTCTGCGTTCTTGACGGCTTCTTTTTTCTTGGCGTTTTTGAACCAGCCGAAGCGTTTCCAGTTGTCGATCCAATGCTTTTCATACGCATTGATCAGGTAGGATGAATCAGAATACAGGCGCACGCGGCAGGGCTCCTTAAGACTTTCCAGCCCGACGATGGCGGCCAGAAGCTCCATGCGGTTGTTGGTCGTCAGACCGTAGCCGCCGGAAAGCTGCTTTTCGTGCAGCTCGCCCTTGCTGTCCGTAAAACGGAGCACGATGCCGTAGCCTCCCGGACCGGGATTGCCGCGGCAGCTTCCGTCGGTATAGAGCTCAATCTGTTTCATGCTGCTGCTCCTTGGAATGAAGGTAAAGATTGTTCATGAACTGTTCGAAGCGGGCTCGTGCGGAAGCGTCCTCTTCGGTGAAGAAGCCGTCAATAAGGCGGGCGGTCTCCTCTGCTTCGCGCGCCGGATCCGACACGGGCAGTGAGAGGCTTTTCTTCAAAACGGCGACCTCGGAAACGGCTTTAAAACGGGCTTTCATAAGCTGTGCCAGTTTGTCGTCGATCTGACTGATTTCGGCGCGGATTTGGGCCAGATTTCGCGTTTCAGAGGCATTCCCGGCCTGAAGGACAAGGTCATAGAGTGCAATGCAGCCGCAGGCCTCGACGACCGGTACCGCGCGAAGGAGAATGCAGGGATCGTGCCGGCCATGAATGCTCATGCGTACAGGCGTGCCGTCAAAGCCGACCGTCTGCTGCTCCTTCAAGATGGACGGGGTCGGCTTAAAGAGCACGGTAAAGCATAAAGGCATGCCGTTTGACAAGCCTCCCTGGACACCGCCGTCCGAATTCGAAAGTGTGCGAACGGAACCGTACGAATCAAGCACAAAGGGATCGTTGTGCTCGGAGCCCTTCTTTGCGGCCATTGCGCTGCCCTCGCCGAATTCCACGCCCTTCACTCCCGGGATCGAAAACAGGAGCGAAGAAAGCTCGGCATCAAGGCTGTGGAAAAAAGGCTCTCCGAGACCGACCGGAAGACCGGTGAAGGCGCATTCGATGCGTCCGCCCAGCGAATCGCCCTCTGAAACGGCTTCGGATATCAAGGTTTTTATGATTTCGGGCCCTTCATCCTTTAAGGTCGGAACAGACTGCGCCCGAAGCTGTTTCAGTGTCTTGGCGGAAACATCGGCTGAAAAGCTGTTATCCTCGAAGGTATACAGGCTTTTGATATGCGCGCCCGCACAGAAATCGGGCATGCTTGCTTCAAGCGCCTTACGGCAGAGATAGCCTGCTGCGACCAGCGGTGCGGTCATGCGGCCGGAAGGACGGTTATCGCTTCGCCCGGGATACTTGACTGCGTAGGTATAATCTCCGTGAGAGGGCCGGTAGCCCGGCATACTGATATAATCGGACGTTTTGACGTCTTTGTTCGGAATTTTGAAGGAAATGACGCCGCCATCGGTCAAATTGTTCGAAATGCCCTGTGTAATGATTACTTCATCGGGTTCCCTGCGGGCACTTGTGAAGGCTTTGCCGGGTGCGCGACGCGCCATTTCCGCCTGCAGCTCATCAAAATCGATATGGATTCCGGCAGGAATACCGGACAGCGTCCCTCCGACACAATCGCTGTGGGAGGATCCGAAAAGGCTCAGGGAAAGGGCCCGGCCGAAACTGTTTGTCATCATAACACTGCCTCCTCGCATAGGCCGGCGGCGGATAGCTCATCCCACAGCCGGGGCCAGGATTTACGGATACATTCGGCGCCGGAAAGCTCGCACGCAAGGCCCGCACCCAGACTTAAAAGCGCTGCGGCCATGGCCAGACGATGGTCGCCCCGGCAAGAAAGCGCCTCCTCGGGAAGGCTCGGATTGCCTCCGTATACGCGGAAAATACCGTTTATATATTCACTGCGGACGCCGAAGGCGGCCAGAAGCCCGATCATACCCGATATACGGTCGGATTCTTTATACTGCAGGCCCGAAACACCTCTGAATTCACTGATTCCCTCGCTGAAAGCGGCAAGAGCCGAAAGGAGCGGAAAGAGATCGGGAACGGCGGAAACTTCCGTCTGAAGGCGCGTAAGCCGGGACGGATATACCCTGAAGCTTTCGTTATCGAATTCGATTCTCCCGCCTGCCTGCTGCAGGAGGCCTACTATAGTTTTGTCTCCCTGGAAGCTGTCCGGATTCAGATTCCGGACCGAAAGTCCGTTTTCGGAAGCGCATAAAAGTCCTAAACAAAGCCAGAATGCACCGTTTGACCAATCGCCTTCAACCGTATACGAGCTCGCAGACGGTTTTTGCCCTCCGGGCACGAAATAGCGGATGCAGTCCGCGAATTCCTCTTCATTCACCGTCATGCCGAAATCCCGCATCATGGAAACGCTGAGTCGGATATACGGAAGTGAATTGGCTTTCTGCGGTACAGAAACCTGTAAATCCCGGCTCATGCGGGAAGCTGACAGAAGAAGACCGGATGCGTATTGCGAGGAGACATCCGAGGGGAGCGAAAATGAGCCGCCGTTCAGCCGGCCGGAAACGGTCAGGGGAAGCTTGCTGCCGCAATATACGCCGCAATCCGCAAAGAGCCTTGCATAAAGCGAAACGGGACGGGCTGAAAGCTGTCCGGAGCCGGTAAAGAAAGCAAAGCTTCCGAGCGCGGCCGCGTACGGAATCAAAAACCGAAGGGTGGACGCGCTGTCGCCGCAGTAGACCGAAGCGGAACGGTGCAGGGAATCGAGAGCATTCTTTGTGCACAGGACGTCCTCGCAGTCAGACATGCCGCTGAGGGGAATATCTTCTTCTGCCGCATTTGCCAGAATGAGCGCGCGGTGACTGACAGACTTAGAAGGCGGAGCCTGAAAGATTCCGCCGCAGGGCTTTGGAATGAAGCGTATGCGCATCAGCAAGGCTCCTCCTATATATTGATAATTATCTACCTGATTGTACCACATATACCGATTTATCACAAGCGCCGATTTTGCGCCATTGAATTCCGCGCGAATATTTGCTATAATAAATCAACTGCAATGTGAACAAATGAAAGTGAGGATTTTTACCATGGCTACTCCGCATATTTCCTGCACGCCTGATGATTTCGCAAAGACTGTTCTGATGCCCGGAGATCCCCTTCGCGCCAAATTTATCGCCGAAACCTTTCTGACCGATGCAAAGCTGGTCAACAATGTCCGCGGTATTCAGGGTTATACCGGCTTCTACAACGGTACACGCGTATCCGTTATGGCCAGCGGTATGGGTATGCCTTCTATGGGTATCTACAGCTACGAGCTGTTCAATTTCTTCAATGTCGATAATATCATGCGCATCGGCTCCGCCGGCTCTATCCATCCCGATATCAAGGTACGCGATATTGTCATCGGCGAAGGCGCCTGCACCAATTCAAATTACGCGTCCCAGTATCATCTGCCCGGCAGCTTCGCGCCCATCGCCGATTATACGATCCTCCGCACCTGCGCGGATACCGCCGAGGAAATGGGGCTTCGCTACCACGTCGGCAACCTTCTTTCCTCCGATACCTTTTACAATGACGAGGCCGATATGCGTCCCGAGGAACGCTCCACACCCCGCTGGTCCAAAATGGGCGTTATGGCTATCGAAATGGAGGCAGCGGCCCTGTACATGAACGCCGCGCGCGCCGGCAAGAGAGCCCTGTCTCTCTGCACCATCTCCGATCACATCCTGACAGGCGAGGAAACCACCTCCGAAGAGCGTCAGACCTCCTTCACCGAAATGATGGAGCTTGCCTTAAAGACAGCTGTTAAACTTGACAAATAAGGAGACTCCATGAAAAGAGTATTCATTACCGTACTGGACAGCTGCGGAGTCGGATATCTGCCGGACGCCGAAAAATTCGGCGATGTCGGCGCCAACACGATGAAATCCGTGAGCGGCTCTCCCCTCTTTGATGTTCCGAATCTGCTTAAGCTCGGCCTCGGCCACATCGACGGCATCGACTATCTGCCTGCTCAGGAAGCGCCTTCCGCCGCTGTCTGCCGCGGTGCCGAACAGTCCTTAGGCAAGGACACAACGGTCGGACATTGGGAAATCTCCGGTGTTATTTCGGAAAATCCGCTGCGCACCTTTCCTGACGGCTTTCCACCGGAAGTTATCCGCAAATTCGAATGGCTGACCGGCCGCAAGGTGCTTTGCAACAAGCCCTATTCCGGCACCGAGGTCATCAAGGACTACGGAAGACAGCACATGGAAACGGGTGATCTGATCGTTTATACCTCTGCTGACAGTGTGTTCCAGATTGCGGCGCACGAGGATGTCGTCCCTGTCAGCCTGCTTTACTATTACTGTCGTATTGCCCGCGAGCTTCTGAAGGGTGAATATGCGGTCGGCCGCGTCATTGCCCGCCCCTTCGAGGGTGAATGGCCCTTCGCCCGCACCTCCCGCCGCCACGATTTCTCCATCGAGCCGCCCGCACCCACCATGCTTGATGCCATCTCCGGCGCCGGTCTTGAGGTCTTATCCGTAGGCAAGATCTATGATGTTTTTGCCGGCCAGGGCATTACCGACTATGTCTATACCTCCGATAATGCGGACGGCATGGCCAAAACGCTGGAATATCAGAAGCGCGATTTTCACGGTCTCTGCTTCACCAACCTGGTCGAATACGATGCCAACTACGGACACCGCCGCAACATCGACGGCTATGCGAACGCTCTTAGTGCCTTCGACAGCTGGCTGCCCTCCTTCCTCGGAAGCATGCAGGAGGATGATCTCTTCATCATCACCGCGGATCATGGCTGCGACCCCGGCTTTACCGGCACGGACCATACCCGCGAATATATCCCGATTATTCTGGTCGGAGACAAGGTCAAGGCCGGCAACTACGGCACCCTTACGACCTACGCGGATATCGCCGCCACGGTCTGCGAGGCGCTCGGCGTTTCCTACAGCTGTCCCGGTCACAGTATTCTCAAACAAATTCTAAAATGAGGTTTCGGTCATGATTTCGGACGAAATGCTTATCAATATCGCAAAAGGCGCGATGACGCATGCCTATGCGCCCTACTCTCACTATATGGTCGGCGCGGCTCTTCTGTGCAAAAACGGCAAGGTTTACCGAGGCTGCAATATTGAAAATTCGACTTATACGCCTTCAGTCTGCGCCGAGCGTACGGCCTTTTTCAAGGCTGTAAGCGAAGGCGACTGTGAGTTTGAAGCGATAGCCATTGTCGGCGGGCCTGACGGTGAAATCAAGGGTATGGCCTCTCCCTGCGGTGTCTGCCGCCAGGTCATGCAGGAGTTCTGCGATGCCGATTTCCGTATCATTCTGGGCAAGCCCGAGGGCTATGAATGCTTTACTTTGACTGAGCTTCTGCCGCTTGGCTTCCGTCTGGAGGAAGCCCGCCGGGGCGAAACACTGTAAGGGAGTTTTTGCAATGCAGATGTATGACATCATTCAGAAGAAGAAGGCGGGGGAAGCGCTTTCGTCCGAAGAAATCCGCTTCTTTATCGACGGCTATACCGCGGGCTTGATTCCGGATTATCAAGCCTCTGCGCTTTGCATGGCTATATGCTTTCAAGGGATGGATGACCGCGAAATGACCGATTTGACGCTCTCTATGCGCGATTCCGGCGAGACGGCGGACATGAGCTTTTTCGGCGGCCTTTCTGTCGATAAGCATTCCACCGGCGGCGTCGGGGACAAAACCTCCCTGATCGTCGGCCCGATTACCGCTGCGCTTGGCTGCAAGGTAGCGAAAATGAGCGGCCGCGGGCTCGGTCATACCGGCGGCACAGTTGACAAACTTGAATCGATTCCCGGCTTCTCCACCTCTCTTTCTCCGGAAGCCTTCCGAAAACAGGTTGAGGAAATCGGCCTTGCCATCGTCGGTCAGTCCGGAAACTTTGCTCCTGCCGATAAAAAGCTTTACGCGCTCCGCGATGTGACCGCCACCGTGGACAGTATTCCGCTCATTGCTTCAAGCATCATGAGCAAGAAGCTGGCCGCCGGCGCGGACCATATCGTGCTGGATGTCAAATGCGGCAGCGGTGCTTTCATGAAGACTGTCGACGAAGCGAAGCTTCTTGCCTCGAAGATGGTTGCGATCGGCACCGGCTGCGGTAAGGGAGTCTCAGCACTGATTACGAACATGGACCGTCCTCTTGGACGTGCGATCGGCAACGCTATGGAGGTTAAAGAGGCCTACCGTGTCCTGAACGGTCAGACCGAAGGCCTGGAGGATCTGAAGGAGGTCTGCCTGGCGCTCTCGGCCGAAATGGTATCGCTTTGCTTTTCCCTTTCCCGTGAGGAAGCCTCCACGCGCTGCGAGCGTGCCCTCTCCGACGGCAGCGCGAAGGCGCAGTTCCTCCGCTGGATCAGCTGTCAGGGCGGCGATATCGGCGTGTTCGGCAACGAAGATTCTTTCTGTCCTGCCCGTTTTTCCGCTGTAGCTGCGGCACCTTATGATGCCTATATCAGCCATATGGACGCTGAATCCATCGGAAAGGCCGGGGTCAGGCTGGGCGCCGGACGGCTCAGAAAGGAGGACGAAATCGACTTCTCAGCCGGAATCTTCCTTTTGAAGAAAACCGGTGACTACGTCCGCAAAGGTGAACCCATTGCCGAGCTTTTCTCCTCGACTGTATCCGATTTTTCGGATGCAATCGAAGAGTTTTCGGACTCGCTTTCATACAGTATCGAAAAAATAACACCGAAGCCGGTTATATTTGACCGTGTCCCGTGATGGGCATTGAAAACTGCCCTTTCTTATGTTATAATAATTAAAAGTGTTACTTTTCACTTATAAGGAGGATACATTTATGATTGAATTAATTGTAGGCCGTGAAGGCGCGGGCAAGACCAAGAGCCTTGTTGCGCGCGCAAATGAATTAGCAAAAGTTACCGATGGTCACATCGTTTATGTTGATATGGATGACAGCCAGATTTTCCGTCTGGACTACTCCATCCGCTTTGTACAGTCCCGTGAATATCCGCTCGAATCCGGTGATGAATTTTTCGGCTTCGTCTGCGGCATTCTGTCTCAGGATTACGACCTGAAGACGGTATTTATTGACGGTCTCCTCAAGAACGCCAAAGCCAAGCCTGAACAGGCAGGCTGGCTTCTTTCCAAGGTCAAGAACGTTTCCGACAAATACGATATCAATTTTGTCATCAGCCTCTGCTGCGATATCACCGATATCCCCGAAGAATTCCGCGAATTCATCATCGCCTGACAAACAGGCTCCGCTGTTCTGAACGTTCGTTGTGTTTATTCAGGCAATGCGTTTTTTTGCGTATTGCAAGGTCGCGCCGCAGCGTACGATACCAATAGCAATTACGAGCCCTTCTCCATACAAAAAATCCCGGGTTTTCATACCCGGGATTTTCTTTGTGTAGGGATGATTGGGCTCGAACCAACGACCTCTCGGATGTGAACCGAACGCTCTGACCAACTGAGCTACATCCCCAAAACAAACCGAAAAGCTAAGCCTTTTCGATTTGTGTGTAACATTTTATCTCTTTAGGAGAAGTATGTCAAGCCTGTTTTTCCTTCAGAGCATCGCGGATTTCGGCCAGGATGGTCAGAACGGCATCGTTGGCAGGAGCGGGCTCTTCGGCGGGAGCTTCAGGAGCAGGAGCGGGTTCTTCGGCAGGCTCCTCTTCCTTGGCGAAAACCTTCTTGTTGGCTTCCTGCAGCTTATTGAAAAGCTTGACAACCAGGAAGATTACGAAGGCGATGATCAGGAAGTTGATAATGTTCTGGATGAACAGACCGTAGTTGATGCTGTTGGTGACTTCACCGGTTTCAGGATTGGTGGCCAGCTTGATCATATAGCCGGACAGGTCGTTGTCGCCGATCAGAAGGCCGATAACGGGGGTGATGATGTCCTTTACCAGGGAGTTGACGATGGCGGTGAATGCGGAGCCGACAACAACGCCGACGGCCATATCCATTACGTTTCCGCGGCAGATAAAGGCCTTGAACTCAGTCAGAAGGCCGGACTTGCCGGCGCGCTTAGCTTTATTTTCTTTTTTGCTCATTTGTTATACCTCTCATTTAATTATACTTTCGTTCCAGGAACCGAAAGCTTTTACACCAAGAATGGAAGCGACGGTGGGCGCGACATTGGACAGGCCGAAGTCACCCTCCTTCACTTCGTATGCGGTTTCCTCGTCATAAATGTAGAAAGGAACCGGGTTCAGGGAGTGCGCCGTGCGGACTGCGACGGCACCTTTTTTGTTCTTTTCGAGCATCTCATCGGCGTTGCCGTGATCGGCTGTGATCAGAACGGTATAGCCGTTGGCTTTGGCGGCGGGCAGCAGTCTCGCAAGGCAGAGGTCAAGTGCGCCCATGGAGACGATGACCGCGTCCAGACTGCCGGTGTGACCGACCATGTCACCGTTCGGGAAGTTGCAGCGGACAAAATCGTATTCCTGTGAATTAAGGACCTTCAGAAGCTCGTCAGTGATTTCCGCGCACTTCATCCAGGGGCGCTGCTCGAAGGGGACGACGTCGGAGGGGATTTCCACATAGGTTTCCAGCTCTTCGCTGAACTTGCCGCTCTTGTTGCCGTTCCAGAAATAGGTTACATGACCGTATTTCTGCGTCTCGGAAATGGCATATTGCTTAAGTCCTGCCGAAACCAGAAGCTCGGAAAGCGTATCCTTGATTTCGGGCGGATTGACGAGAAAGCGCTTGGGGAGCTTCAGATCTCCGTCATACTGCAGCATGCCGGCGTAAACAACATCGGGACGGGGTCCGCGGTTGAAGGCGGTGAAGTCGTCGTTATCAAAGGCCATGCTGATTTCGATAGCGCGGTCGCCTCGGAAATTGTAAAGGATGACGCTGTCGCCGTCATTGATGCGGCCGACAGGCTCACCGTTCTCCGCGATAATGAAGGCAGGCAGATCCTGGTCGATGATGCCGGGGTTTTCAGCACGGAAGCATTCAATAGCCTCTTTTGCACTGGCAAACTGCCGGCCCTCGCCTTTAACGTGGGTGTTCCAGCCGGCTTCGACCATGGCCCAGTTCGCCTGATAGCGATCCATGGTAATCTTCATGCGGCCGCCGCCGGAAGCGATGCGTCCGTCAAAGCCTGCATTATTAAGGGATGAAAGCTTATCCTCCAGCATGTCGGTATAAGTAAGCGCAGAAGTCGCGGGCACATCACGGCCGTCCAGCAGCACGTGGATGCGGACGCGGGCGATTCCGGAGGCCTTGGCCTCCTCTAACATCTTCAGCAGATGTGCGATATTGCTGTGTACGTTACCGTCCGAAAGCAGGCCGATGAAATGAAGCGTGGAGTCCTTGGCGATGACGTTGTCGCGGCATTCGCACCAGGCTTCGGAGGCGAAAATCTTCTTGCTGTCGATGGATTCGTTCACCAGCTTGGCGCCCTGCGAATAAACCTGTCCGCAGCCAAGCGCATTGTGGCCGACCTCGGAGTTGCCCATGTCATCATCGCTGGGCAAACCGACTGCGGTACCGTGCGCTTTCAGGCAGGTATTGGGGCAGTTGGCCTTCAGCCAGTCGAGCGTGGGGGTGTTAGCCAGCGTGACGCCGTCGCCCAGGCCGGTCTTGGAAATACCGACGCCGTCCATTACGATTAAAAGAACCTTCTTTTTCATCTTATAATCCTCTTTTTCCGGAATAATACATATACAACTGGCACTTAAGCGTACCGTTGTACAGTTTTCTGCTTCGGTCGGCTTTGGAGCCGAACAGGGTCTCGAACTTTTCGTCCGGGGAAATGATGTAGTAGGAATAGCCTTCCTCGGGCGCAAAGACGACGCCCATCTTTTTGTAGAGCTCTTCGGCGGTTTTTACGTCGAGAAGACGCTCGCCGTAGGGCGGATTGCACAGGATAATGGCCTTTCGGTTGCGGTCGAAATTGCAGATATCGGGCTTAAAGCGGACAATATCGCGCTGCTGGACCGAAATCATCTTGTCGACATGAGCCTTTTTGGCATTTTCCTGCGTCAGACTGCAGGCCGCAGGGTCAATATCCGATGCATAAGCAAAGAACGGAATTTCCTTCTTGATGGCAGCGAAGGCGCGGTCGCGTTCCTCGCGGAAAACATAGTTCGGAACGCAGCCCCATTTTTCAGCTCCGAAGGGACGGTTGAGTCCGGGAGCGATGTTTTTGGCCTTCATAGCTGCTTCAATGACCAGCGTACCGGAGCCGCACATGGGGTCGCAGACGAAGGAATCACTGTGCACCCAGGCAAGCTCAGCAATGGCGGCGGCCAGTGTCTCGCGGATAGGCGCGTCGTTTGAGTTGGCGCGGTAGCCGCGCTTGTGCAGCGGATAGTCTCCTGTCGTATCAAGCGTAAGCAGCACGATGTCCTTGAAAATGCGGAACCTGATCTGCAGGACGGCTCCGCTCTCTTCGAACCAGCTGCTGCCGTAGTGTTCCTTAAGCCTGTCAACGACCGCTTTTTTAATGATTCTCTGGCAGTCCGGGATGCTGTGAAGGGCAGAATCCAGAGAGCGCCCCTGAACGGGGAAGGCATCGTCTGAGCCGATAAAGGCCTCCCATTCGACTTCCTTTACGCCGTTGTAAAGCTCCTCAAAGCTCTTGGCTGCGAACTCCTTCATCACAATCTGAACGCGTTCGCCCATGCGGCAGATGATATTGGCGCGTGCCATCTCCGCCCAGCCGCCTTCGAAATAGACGCGTCGGTCAAGTGCCTTCACGCCCTGAAAACCGGCATAACGAAGTTCATCCGCCACCAGTCCCTCCAAGCCCTGGAGGGTGGGAATCACCATTCTCATTGTAAACTCCGACTTGTTAAAAGCTTCTTATGAGTTCCCTGATAAGCCGAGTTCTGTATTATACGGTCATCTATCTGCTGCCGGTGTTGCCGCCGGCCTGAAGCGACCTACCCGAAGGCCTGCCGTTACGGCATGACGAGCAGCCTTAAGCCTTCTGTGCGGTCTTGCTCCGGATGGGGTTTGCAGAGCCCTCTGCGTCACCGCAGAGCCGGTGAGCTCTTACCTCGCCTTTCCACCCTTACCGAAAAAATCGGCGGTATATTTCTGTTGCACTTTCCTCGATGTCGCCACCACTGGACGTTATCCAGCATCCTGCTCTGCGGAGCTCGGACTTTCCTCACGCTTTTCCTTTCGGAACCCTTGCGGGACGCGCGCGACCGTGCGGGGAACTCATAAGCCGGTTTATTGTATCACAGGGCAGCATATTTTTTCAAGAAAAATTCTTGACAGTAAATAAAGTATTTGATAATATAAATCCATTCTACGGTTGGAATGCATTTTCCAAGGTCAGAGTATTGGCAGCAAATCCTATGCTGCCCTATTGATTGAGTTAAGAGCTCAAATTTTATAAGTTGGTTACTATAAACCGCCTCGCTCATGCAGCGTACAAACTTGTGAAATGGTCAATAAGAGTAGTAAAAGTAAGTTTACTATATAGACTCTAACGCCCAGGAAAATGTCCCTTTTTCTACAAAAGGTATATTTTGATACAGAGAGTGTGCGCAGATTGCGCGCACTTATTTTTTTGACGGGAGTAAAACACATGGAAAAAATCGTTGAACTCAAGAACATTACCAAGGCTTTTGACGGTGAGGAGCCGGTTCTTAAGAATGTCAGCCTGACAGTCTACGATAACGAGTTTCTGACCCTGCTCGGTCCCTCCGGCTGCGGCAAAACCACGATGCTCCGCATCATCGGCGGCTTTGAAGAAGCTGATGACGGTGAAGTCATCTTTATGGGCAAAACCATAAATGATGTGCCCGCCTACAAGCGCAACATCAATACTGTTTTTCAGAAATACGCCCTCTTCCCCCATCTGAATGTTTTTGACAATATCGCCTTCCCTCTCCGCGAGCAGAAGGTCCCCAAGGACGAAATCAAAGCACGCGTGGATGAAATGCTGAACATGGTCGCGCTGAAGGGCTTTGAGAAGCGCCGCGTTACCAGCCTCTCCGGCGGTCAGCAGCAGCGTGTCGCCATCGCCCGAGCCCTGATCTCTCATCCCAAGCTGCTCCTTCTGGACGAGCCTCTGGGCGCTCTTGACCTTAAGCTTCGCAAGGATATGCAGCAGGAGCTTAAGAAAATCCAGAAGGCCACCGGAATCACCTTTATCTTTGTAACGCTCGATCAGGAGGAAGCGCTTTCCATGTCCGATACCATCGTCGTCATGGCCGAGGGCAAAATCCTTCAGATCGGTACGCCTCAGGATGTCTACAATGAGCCGAAGAACGCTTTTGTTGCCGACTTTATCGGTGAAAGCAACATCGTCGACGGCACCATGCTCGAGGACCTTAAGGTCAATTTCTCCGGCCAGGATTTCGTCTGTGTCGACAAAGGCTTTAAGGAAAAGGAGCCCGTTGACGTCGTCATCCGTCCCGAGGATGTCGATATCGTTCCCAAGGAAAACGGCATGCTCTGCGGCACCGTTACCTCTGTTACCTTTATGGGCGTCCATTATGAAATCATCGTCGATATCAACGGCTTCAAGTGGATGATCCAGACGACCGACTACTGCCCGGAGGGCTCTGAAATCGGCCTTTCCATCGACCCTGACGCCATCCACGTCATGAAGAAGTCCGAGTACTCCGATCTCTTCGGCGACTATTCCTCCTATAGCATGGAAATGGATACGATTTCCGATCCGGAAAGTGAGGATGCCGAATGAAAAAAGAAAGCAACGGCCGAAAGCTGAACGGGCTGGAGCGCTTTCTCCTCATGCCCTACTCTGTCTGGGCTGTCCTCTTTATCGTCGTTCCGCTGATCTTCGTGGCCTATTACACCTTTACCGATACGGATTTCAATTTCACCTTTGATAATATCCTGAAATTCTTTACGGCGAAGTCTTCGGTCATCGAAGAGGACGGAACCGTTCGTGAGGTCAGCACCTATCTGCTGATATTCTGGCGTTCCCTTAAGCTTGCTCTGATTTCTACTCTTATCTGCCTGCTCCTCGGCTATCCCTTTGCGTATCTGATGACGCAGGCGTCCCCGAAGGCGCAGAAAACGATGCTCACCCTGATTATGGTTCCCATGTGGATGAACTTCCTGATCCGTACCTATGCCTGGATGACCATTCTGCAGGATTCGGGTCTGATCAACAGCCTTCTGGAAACAATTCATCTGAAGACGGTCCATATCATCGGAACCGAGGGTGCGGTTGTGATCGGCATGGTATATGATTATCTGCCCTACATGATCCTGCCCATCTATTCCATAATGGCGAAGCTCGACTTCAAGCTTGTCGAAGCGGCCTACGATCTTGGCTGCAACGGTGCCGGCGTTTTCAAGCGCGTCATTTTCCCCTTAAGTCTTCCCGGTGTCATTTCCGGCATCACGATGGTTCTGATTCCTTCTATCAGCACCTTTTACATTTCTCAGAAGCTGGGCAACGGAAAGTTCTACCTGATCGGCGATGCCATTGAAGGCCAGTATATAGCCGGCAATCTTCATTTTGCCGCTGCCATTTCCTTCATTCTGATGGTCATCCTGCTGATTGCCATGGGCATTACCCGTCGGCTGACGGATAAAATCGTATACGGAGGTAAAGCCTGATGAAGAAACTGTCTAAGGTATTTACCGTACTGGTTTTTGTCTTCCTATTTGCGCCTATTGCCATTCTGATCTTCTATTCCTTCAATGAGGCCAAGAGTCTTTCCGTATTTTCCGGTTTTTCGTTAAAATGGTACAAAGAGCTGATCAACGACACGGACACCCTGAATTCGCTTCGCAACACGCTGATTCTGGCTGTCAGCTCCTCGCTCATCTCAACCGTTATGGGCACGGCGGCAGCTATTGCCATCAATAAGCTTCGTTCCCGTTTTCTGAAAAACACCATCGATACCGTAACGAACATACCGATGACCAATCCGGATATTATTACCGGTATTTCGTTAATGCTTCTGTTCGTTTTCACGGGCTCTCTTTTCGGTCTCTCCACCTCTCTCAGCTTCTGGACCATGCTGATCGCGCATGTCACCTTCTGCCTTCCTTATGTGATTCTGCAGGTGCTGCCCAAGCTGAATCAGATGGACCGCGCTCTTCCCGAGGCCGCCATGGATCTCGGCTGCACGCCCTTCCGTGCTTTCATGCAGGTTGAGCTGCCGGAGATCTTCCCCGGCATTCTGACCGGTCTCATCATGGCCTTTACGCTGTCTCTGGATGACTTCGTTATCACCTATTTCACCCAGGGCAACGGATTCCAGACTTTGCCTATCCGTATCTATAACATGACCAAGAAGACGGTCACGCCTAAGATGTACGCTCTTGCTACGCTGATCTTCTTTGTTATTCTCGGTCTGCTTCTTCTGACGAACCTGATTGATTCCGATGAAGACGCCGAAAAAGAAGAGGGTCACCGCAAGGAACGCCGTGTTCTCAGCGAAAAGGCTAAGAAGATCGTCGTTTCGTGCTGCTGCGCCGTAGTCGCCGGACTGATTTGCCTTGGTATTTTCGCTACGGAAGAAAAGGTCGTCCTGAACGTATATAACTGGGGCGAATATATTTCCGACGGCTCAGAGGGCACTCTCAATGTCGTGAAGGCCTTTGAAAAATGGTACCGTCAGGAATACGGCGTGAAGCTGAAGGTCAATTACGATACCTTTAACAGCAATGAGGATATGTACAACAAGATCGTCAGCGGCGCTGTCAGCTATGATGTCATTGTACCGTCCGATTATATGATTGCGCGTATGGCGGAAGAAGGACTGCTCCTTCCTTTGGATTTCGGCAATATCCCGAATTACGAGTACATCCGCAAGGATTTCCGCGGTCTGTATTACGATCCCGATAATCTCTACACGATTCCTTATGCTTACGGCATCGTCGGAATTATTTACGACGCGAATAAGGTCGATGCAATCGACACCGGCGACTGGGATCTGATGTGGAATCCGAAATACAGCGGTCAGATCCTGAATTACAATAATTCCCGCGATGCCTTCGGTACGGCTCAGTATAAGCTTGGCATCAATGTCAATTCGCTCGATAAGAACGATTGGAACCGGGCCCTCCAGGAGCTCAGCGTTCAGAAGCCTCTGCTCTACGGCCGTGTCATGGATGAAATCTATAATTTGATGGAATCCGGTGAAGCGGCTATCGGCTGCTATTATGCCGGCGATTATTTCACCATGGTCGATGTACAGGCCGACGATGTTGATCTGCAGTTCTACTATCCTCCCCGCACGAATTACTATATTGATGCTTTCTGCATTCCTTCCTGCTGTCAGAATAAGGAATTGGCAGAGCTCTTCATCAACTTTATGCTGAGTGAGGAAGTGGCGATTGCCAACGCTGAATATACATACTATGCCTGCCCGAACTCTCTGGTTTTCAATAACGAAGAGTACATCGAGTACATGGAAGACGCATTCGACATCATTTATCCTGAAATCGATGACTTTGTCACGATTTACAATGAATATGCCTACCGCAACCTTTCTCCCGATATGCTCGGCTATCTGAATGAGCTCTGGGAGAAGTACCTGATCAACTGATTAAAATTTTTTCCCGCAAAAAAAGGTCTTGCGCCAGCCGGCACAAGACCTTTTTGTTGAAATGAACCAGAACAGAGCCTTTACAGCTGCTGCATCAGGCGGATGTAGAACTCAACAGCGTGCGCGATAGTTTCCAGTCGGATGCGTTCGTTGTTGCCGTGAATGGTGGCACGCTCCTCGGCGGTCAGGTCCATAGCGGAGAAACGGTAGACCTTATCGGAAATCACACCGTAATGACGGGAGTCGGAGCACTGTACCATTAAGTAGGGAGCGACAACGCAGCCCTTCCAGGTGGATGCAACGGCGCCGGCGATTTTATCCCAGCTATCACAGTCAGTCCGGGAGATGCGGCTCGGCTCCATGCTGGACTCAGTGCGGATTTCCACCTTATCGTCTTTAATGACCTTCTTCATATGATCCACAACCTTCTGGACGGAATCGGCCGGATTGATGCGGATGTTGACGGTCATGCTGGCTTCGGGCGGGATGACGTTGGGGGCCTTTGAGCCCTCCATCATGGTGAAAGCGTTTGTCGTTCGTACGAGTGCATTCATTTCACCGCCGGAGGATACGCAGATTTTGTTCAGGATAGGCTTGAACAGCCACAGATTGGAAAAGATCAAACGGTATGCGAAGCTAGAGCGTCGGCCGAGGGTGTCAAACATCTTGGCGACAGGATCGGTCAGATGGAAGGGCATCGGATTGTCCAGAATGCGTGTGCAGGCGCGGGAAAGCGTGTCAACCGGTGCACCGGGCTTCGGCGCGGAGGCGTGTCCGCCCGAGGATTTAGCGGTAAGAACCAGGTTTGTCATACCTTTTTCGGCGATTCCGATGAGGCCGCAGGGCTCCTTGACGCCGGGGAACATATTTTCTACGACGGCACCGCCCTCATCGACGACCATAGAAGGCGTAATGCCCTGCTCGCGGAAATAGTTGACAATATTGACAGCGCCAAGGCCGTTTACTTCTTCTCCGCCGGAAAAAGCGAAATAAATGTCATGAACCGGTACAAAACCTTTTTCGATCAGATGATTGGCGGAAGTCAGAACGCCGTTGAAGGTAACCTTGGTATCCAGAGAGCCTCTTCCCCACAGAACACCGTCTTCGATAATCCCTTCAAAAGGAGGCTTAAGCCAAGCGTCCTCATTGACCGGGACCACGTCATAATGTGCCATCATGACAGCGGGCTCGCCCTCCTCCTTGCCGGGCCACTTGAACAGAAGTCCACGGTTCGGGAAACGGGTCAGGCTGCAGGCCTTGAAAACCTCGGGGTAAAGATCGGGCAGCTTTTTGATGAGGCCCTCGAATTCAGCATCGTCTTCTTTTTCGGGGTCATAAGACGAAACGGTTTTAAAACGGATCAGTGTCTGCAGATTCGAAACCGCTTTTTCACGGTCGAATTCAATTTCACTTGGATCGGCTTTGACATTTTCTTTCGGCTTAAAGCCGGCTTCACGAATTAACAGAACGATGACCAAAAGCGCAAGTAATGCAAGTGCAATATAGAGAATCAGCATAGGATACTCCTTTCAGCAAGTTTTTACTCACTTTATCACATTACATCATAAAAAGCAATGAGAAATAAAAAAGCAGCTCGATGAGCTGCGGAAAAGAAAAAAGCTCCCGACCGGATTCGGACCGGTGACCTACGCATTACGAGTGCGTCGCTCTACCTACTGAGCCACGGAAGCATATTTTTTATTATATGTACTTATTCACGAATTGTCAAGAATAAGAATACGGAAATCCATTAAAAAACTTTCCGTTTTCCTAAAAATCACACTCTTTTCTGAAAAAATCAGTTGACACAGAAGACTCTATATGTTAATATATCAATCGCGTTGAAAAACGAGTGCTCCTTTAGCTCAGCAGGTAGAGCGTCGCCTTGGTAAGGCGGAGGTCGTCAGTTCGAATCTGATAGGGAGCTTTTTTTAGTGCAAAAAACCTTTAACCATGCTTGGTTAGAGGCTTTTTTGTGTGTTGAGACCTTCGTGTATTCCTGTTAATAGCAAAAAAAGAGGCGATGCAATAGCATCACCTCTTGATAGACAGTTTGCTTATTTGGCGCGGCCGATGTATTCACCGCTACGGGTGTCGATTCTGATCTTTTCGCCGATTTCGATGAAGATCGGGACCTTGATTTCAGCACCGGTTTCAACGGTGGCAGGCTTGGTTACGTTGGTGGCGGTGTTGCCGCGGGCACCGGGCTCGGTGTGCGTAATTTCAAGCTCAACAAAATCAGGCGGTTCAATACCGAAGACGCTGCCGTTGTGGGAAAGGATGGTGCAGAATTCATTTTCCTTGACGAAGGTCATGGAATCGCCGACTTCTTCCTGGCTCAGAGAAATCTGATCGAAGGTCTCGGGGTTCATGAAGTTGTAGAAGGTGCCGTCATTGTAGAGATACTGCATGTCAACACGCTCAATCATGGCAGTGTTGAACTTTTCTTCGGGACGGAAGGTCAGTTCGGTAACGCCGCCGTTGATGATGTCGCGGATCTTGGCGCGAACGAAAGCAGCGCCCTTGCCGGGCTTTACATGCTGAAACTCAACAACGGTATAAACCGAGTTGTTATATTCAAAAGTTTTGCCGTTTCTAAAATCACTTGCGTATAAAACGTCTCCCATAAATTCCTCCTAAAGGTACAACAATCTGTAGGCATAAGCCTTAATGTTATTATTTTACTTGATTTTTCACAGTTTTTCAACTGTTTTTTTTGATTTGATTAAAAATTCAAGCGCTTTTCGATAGGATTCAAAGCCTTCGCCCATAAAAGTCGCAGCGCAGACATCGCTTAGAAGACTGGTTTTTCGAAAGGCCTCGCGTCTTGAAATATCGCTGAGATGCACCTCTACGACCGGATAAGGCATCGCAGCTGCACAGTCACGGACGGCAACGCTTGTGTGCGTGTAGCCTCCTGCGTTCAGCACTACGCCGATCAGATCCGGAATCCGCATCGCAGCCTGCATACGGTCAATAAGGCCTCCCTCCTGATTGGTCTGGTAAACCAGCACATCCACACCGTTCTTTACACCCTCCTCCCGCAGAAAATCGCAGAGATCCGCGTAGGTTTTGCTGCCGTAGATTTCCGGCTCACGAAGCCCCAGCAGATTCAGATTCGGTCCGTTCAGGACAAGGATTGTTTCCATAGCGTGAGAAGCTCCTTTAGATTTTGTTTTACAGGGCCATCCATCATCAGACGGCAGTCGGCGGCATTTTCATAGGCTGCCAAACGGCTTTCATACAATGCTTCAATTTCATGCGCTTTTTTCCCTTTTGTCAAGGGACGCTTGCGTGAAAACTGAAGACGGCGTCTCCGGGTGTCGGGCTTGCAGTCAAGCCAGACCGTTAAACAGTTTGCTTGCTGAAGCAGCTGACGGTTTTCTGTGGCGATAACACTCCCGCCGCCGCAGGCGATTACGCAGGGCTCTTCGAGCAAAAGTGCGTCACGGAGCGCCTCGGATTCGAGACGGCGGAAGGAATTTTCGCCCTCCTCTTCGAAAAGCTTGGTGATGCTTTTGCCGGTTTTGATTTCAATCTGACTGTCCAAATCCAGGAAGCTTTTTCCAAGCTGATCGGCAGCCTGTTTTCCCAGTGTGCTTTTGCCTGTGGCCATGAAACCGATGAGAACGAGTTTTTGCTCCGCCTTAAGCTGAAAGCGCTGACGAAGCGTCATAACAGTCTCCGGAGAAAGCTTTTTTCCTGTCCAGATTTCGCGCGAGCGAAGCCCTTGATAAAACAACATGGCCAATCCGTCTGCATAAGGGACGGACTTCTCTTTGCAGATGGCCTTAAAAGGCGAAATTCGGCCCGAATAAGCGACGGAAAGCACAAACTCGGGTATTTTACCGTCGAACAGTCTAAGTGCCGTTAAAACGCCGTTTTCGGCCTCCTGAGGCAGAGTTGATACAATCCAATCATAAGATAGGGAAGCAATATCGTCAGAGCATACAGCACGGACGTCCCCGCCGTAAGGAAGATAGGCTTCTTCAAGCCTGCGAGCTTTTGCAGGGTCGCGGTTCCAGAGATAAACAGAGGCTCCTTCGGAAAGCAAGGCATAGAGAACGGCTCTAGAGGCACCGCCGGCTCCCAGAACAAGAACCGACTTTCCGAGCGGCTCAAGCTGAAGCTCCTCAAGTTCCTTCAGGAAGCCGTAAACATCCGTATTGTCGCCTTTTAAGCCTTCACTTGTAAAGCTTACGGTATTGACGGCACCGACTGCTTTTGCCATCGGATCAATACAGTCGATATACGGGCAGATGCTCTCTTTAAAGGGTACCGTAACATTTAAGCCCTTGCAGCCGCTGCTCCGGCACTCATAAAGCAGCTCCTGAAGCCTGTCGGAGCCGGGCTCCGCAAGGTAATAGCCTGTATCTTCTTCAATGGCTTCTCCGAGCAGGCGGTGCAGCATGGGAGATAGAGAATGGCGGCAGGGATTTCCGATCAGCCCGTAGAACGGAGCTTTGCCGGAGATTTCAAAGAATGCTTTCATGACGATCCTCCGCTTCAATCTTCCACAGCCTGATTAATAAACGTTCGAAGGGCCGCTTCCATTTGGTGATTTTTTCATCATAAACCAGCGAAATCGGTTTGATAAGGATGCAGAAACAGTGATTCAGCCTGCCTGCCCAGATATCCGTGAAGAGCTGATCACCGACAACGGCCATTTCCTTTTTGGAAAGACCGAGAAGTTCAGAAGCGAGGGAAATTCCTTTTCCAAAGGGCTTACCGGCTCTCGATACGGCTTCACAGCCGATTTGCGCAGCGTACGAGCGCACCCGTTCCTCACGTCCGTTCGAAATGATGCAAAGCAAAAAACCTTTTTCGCGCAGCTCGGATAGCTTATTCATCACAGCTTCAGAGGGAGAAGGCAGATGATAGGGCGCCAGGGTGTTGTCAATATCAAGCAAGAGCCCGCGGATACGGTAGTTATCCAGCGTTTCTGCGGATATCGCTTCAAACGAACTCAGAAACCAATCCGGTTTTAAACCTTTCAAATGACGCTCCTCCTTTTGTGTGATGTTACTCTATTTTACCCTACTCAAGTCCGAATTACAATTAAAACTTGCTTATTGGAGCAAGAAGCGATAAAATGAAAGGGATTTTAATAAGGAGAGACCGTATGAAAATCATTATTGTCGGCTGCGGAAAAGTCGGAAAAACACTTGCCACGCAGCTCTTAGCGGAACAGCATGAAGTCACTGTTATTGATACCGATGCTGAGGTTATCCAGGAAATCAACAATTCGCTTGATGTCATCGGCTACGTCGGCAACGGCACCAGCTATCAGATTCTGCAAAACGCGGATATTGAACACGCTGATTTGCTCATTTCCATTACCGGTTCGGATGAGGTCAACCTTCTTTGCTGCCTGATCGCCAAAAAGGCTGCGGATGTAATGACGATTGCCCGAGTGCGCAATCCCATCTATAACAGCGAAATCGCCTTCCTGAAGGAAAGTCTTGGCCTGGCCATGATTATCAATCCGGACTTCGCCTCTGCCAATGAGATCTCTCGCATTCTGCGGCGCCGTTCTGTGCTGGATATCAACAGCTTTGCCAAGGGCCGCATTGAAATTCTGAAAATCAAGCTCGAGGAGGACTCTCCTCTCTGCGATACGCCCCTGTACGAGCTTCCCGCGAAGCTTCGCTGTGAGGTGCTGATCTGTGCCGTCGAAAGAGGCTCTGAGGTTATCATCCCGAGTGGTAATTTCAAGCCGGAGGCCGGAGATTTCATCTATTTCCTGGCGACGCCGCAAAGCACCTCCGCCTTTCTGAAGCGCAGCGGATACCGCACCAACGGTGTTAAGAGCTGCATCATCGTCGGAGGAAGCAAGGGCGCCTATTATCTGGCCAATCAGCTGATCGGTCACGGCATTGCAGTCAAAATCATCGAAAAGAACCTGGCCCGCTGTGAAGAGCTGGCCGTACTCCTTCCGAAGGCAGACATCATCCACGGCGACGGCACTGACGAGGCTCTTCTGAGAGAAGAAGGAATTGACAGTACCGATTCCTTCATTTCTTTGACCGATGTTGACGAGGAAAATATCATGATGTCCCTCTTTGTCGGTGAGCATACCAACGCGAAGGTCATCACAAAGATCAACCGGATCGGCTTCGATTCCATTATCCGGAATCTCGACCTGGGCACCGTAGTCTACCCCAAGAACGCGACCTCGGAATCCATCATTCAGTATGTCCGCGCGCTCGAAAATTCAAAGGGATCCAACGTTGAGACTCTTTACCGCGTGATCGAGGGTAAGGTGGAAGCGCTTGAGTTTGCCATCCGCGAGGAATCCGAACTGACCTCCTGCACCCTCGGCGAGCTTGGCGCTGCCGGAAAGCTGATCGACAATACCCTGGTCTGCTGCATCATTCACGGCGGCAAAACTCTGATTCCGAAGGGCTCTGACAAAATTTCCCTTGGCGATACCGTGATCGTGGTAACAGCCCAGCTCGGTTTGACCGATGTCAAAGATATTCTGAAATAAGGCTGGTTTAGTATGAACTTTTCCCTTGTTTTCTACATTTTCGGCGGGCTTTTGAAGGTTGAAGCCGTGTTTCTGCTGCTTCCCTTTATCGTCTCGCTCTGCTTCGGCGAAGGACCATCCTGGTGGTATCTGATTGCCGCCGCCGGCTCACTTTTCCTGGGCTATCTGCTTTCATTCCGGAAGCCGAAATCAAATACCTTCTATGAACGCGAAGGTCTGGTAACGGTTTCCGGCTGTTGGATCATCATGTCCCTGATAGGCGCCCTGCCCCTCTGCTTAAGCGGCGACATTCCCAACTATCTGAACGCTCTGTTCGAAACGGTTTCAGGCTTTACGACGACAGGCGCCAGCATTCTTTCCAATGTGGAAGGACTGACACATGCAGGCCTCTTCTGGCGCTCCTTTACGCATTTGGTCGGCGGCATGGGTATTCTGGTATTCATGCTGACTTTAACGCCTGCCATCAGCGGCTCCTCCGTCCATTTGATGAAGGCGGAAAGCCCCGGTCCCTCTGTCGAAAAGATGACGCCTAAGCTCCGGACGACGGCCCTTTATCTCTATGGCATCTATCTGGGCCTTACGATCATTCTCATCATCTTCTACCTGCTTGGCGGAGTCAGGTTTTTCGATTCTCTGCTGCTGGCGTTCGGTACGGCCGGAACCGGTGGCTTCGGCATTCTGAATGACTCCTTCTGCTCCTACGGTCCCTATGTGCGCAATGTGACGGCTGTGTTCATGCTGCTCTTCGGCATCAACTTCAGCCTGTATTTTCTGATCATTTCGGGACGCATTAAAGAAGCTCTTTTGAGCGAGGAGCTGCATTTCTACCTGTTTGCAGTATTTGCGGCTGTCTTCGGCATCGCAATTGTGATTCTTCCGCAGACAGACTCCTTTGGTCAGGCTTTTCAGGATGCGCTGTTCCAGGTGGCCTCTCTGACCTCCAGCACAGGTTTTTCCTCCGTAGATTACGAAATCTGGCCGCTGGCAGCTAAAATGATTCTTCTATTTATGATGTTTATGGGCGCCTGCGCCGGCAGTACAGGCGGC
The DNA here is from genome assembly GCA_045599825.1 of Bianqueaceae bacterium. Taxonomy (GTDB): domain Bacteria; phylum Bacillota; class Clostridia; order Lachnospirales; family Bianqueaceae; genus JAZQNF01. The sequence goes on from JAZRWR010000043.1 coordinate 31,802, forward strand.
GGCTTCAAGGTCTCACGAATTCTGATTCTTTTGAAAGGTATCCGCCAGGAGTTCTACAGCTTTGCTCATCCTCACGGCGTAAAGGTCGCGACCTTCGAGGGTAAGCCGCTGAAAGACGATATTCTTCGCGGAACACAGGTTTATGCTACCGTATACGGCTTGGTTTTTATCGTTTCTCTCTTGATTCTGGCCTTCGACAAAATTTCTTTCACGACAGCCTTCACCTCGACGCTTGCCTGTGTGAATAATATCGGACCCGGACTTGATCAGGCTGGCCCGGCTATGAACTACGATTTCTTTTCACCTCTTTCTAAATGTGTGTTAATTTTTGACATGCTGGCCGGACGACTGGAGCTTTACCCTGTTCTCTTCGCTATTATCCCCAGAAAAAAGTAAGCATGCATTTGCAGCAATTATGATGGAGAATAACGAATTTATATTTCCAAGACAGAAATTCTGAATGTCGGAACAAATTTCTTTTTTATGATTACACGGCGACTTCAACTCGGATAAAAGGAGCTTTTGTTCTCTCTTTCAGGCAGAACAGAAATTAATTTGCAAAACATAATGTCTGCAAACGGTATCCGTTTCAGTTTGTCTAAATGAATGAAATAACCCGTCAAAGAAAAATAATTCTTTGACGGGTTTTCTTGTAGAAAAAATCTTTCGCAGGGACAAAGGGCCAAATGGCTGTTCGGAGCTGCTTGATGATGCTCCTATCAGAGTCTGAAATAGGAAAGATAACGTCCGTAGGGGATGTTCTCCTGGTCTTCCTCGCTGATCCAGCCGAAATTGACCATGATAAAGAAATATACCAGAATACCCACGCCGATGCCGGCAAAGAGCGCGATCCAATTTGACCCGAATACCGTATAAACCAAAACATAGAACAGGATGCAGGCAACGGCCATACAGGCGGCACCGATCATCGGATGCACAAACTGCTTGAAAATGCTTTCTTTGATTTTGCAATAACGCTTTACCGCCCGATAGTTCAAAAGCATACGGAAAAGACTGAATAAAAGCATGCTGATCGGAAGCGTATAAATGGAAAGCTTCAGGACCAGGACCATAAAAACATTCAAAATGATACTGGCGAGGGCAGCGAAAAGGGAATTCCACATAGGGATGTGCTGCTTTCCGAGGCCCTGCAGAACGCCGGTTGAAATATCGCTGATAGAGTAAAAGGCAGCAGCAAAGGCGCCGAACCAGAAGAGCTCACCGCCGAGCGGCGATGCAGGGAAAAAGAGATGCACGATCGGCTTGCCGAAGACTGCCAGGCCGATAGAGGCCGGAATGGTCAGGAGGAGCACCAGACTGGAAACCTGCCTGACCTTCGTGCGGATGCCTTTGAAGTCACGAAGCGCGCAGTCGCGCGCAATATTCGGAACGATGGCGGTCGAAACGGCATCGCCGACGGCAATGGGCACATAAAGAAATACGCTGAATTTGCCGGAATATATGCCGCGCATCGAGGTGATATCCTCAGCCTCGCAGCCGATTTTAAGCATCAGATTGGTAAAAACGACCGAATCGACGATGCCCTTCAGATTATAGATAACATTCGAGAGGATGATCGGCAGACTCATCAAAATGATGGCCTGATAGACCTCCTTGGCGCTCTCCTCCGATTCCGAAGCGCGCGCTTGTCCGAATCGGCTGCGCTTATTGTACATGCGGTAGCACAGCCAGAGGAATACGAAGCAAAGCGCGGAAGCGATGCCTGTAGCCAGGATGCCGCCGAAAACAGACCAGGCCAGTCCCTTCGGATACAGCAAATACGCCAGAATTATACTGAAAATCGCGTGTACTGCGCCCTCCAGCACCTGAGAAGCTGCTGAGGGCTTCATATTGTTCAGGCCCTGGAAATAACCGCGGAATACACTGAAGGACGATACGATCAGGACGGCCGGTGATAAGCCGCGGATGGACAGCGCCAGGTCCGGATTGTGGAAAAAATAATCGGCTATGAAGCGGTTGCCGAAGAACATGCACAAAAAGCCGAGAAAGCCCAGCCCCGTAAAGAGAATCATGCAGCAGCGGAAAACCATTTTGGCTTCATGATTCTTTCCTAAAGCGATGCGGTCTCCCATCAGCTTCGACATCATGGTAGGAACGCAGACAGAAGAAATCAAAAGCAGGAGACTGTAGACCTGATAGGCATCACCGTAGGTGCCGTTGCCATTGTCGCCCCAAAGATTTGCCAAAGGAACACGGTAAAAGACTCCGATGACGCGGACGACGATGGTCGCGACGGTCAGAAACATGCCCTGCTTCATCAGGTTTTGTGTGCTGTTATCCCCGCTGTTTCTTTCAGTAGAATCAGCCATTACTGCTCTCCTTTCGGGGCTTCGCGGGTCAGACCGACGGAGGCAAGAATCTCTTCCTGTTTGGCGAACATGATTTTCTCTTCAGACTCAACCATGTGATCGTAGCCCATCAGATGCAGCATGCTGTGCGCGGCCAGAAAACCGAGCTCGCGTTCGAGACTGTGACCGTACTCTTCGGCTTGCTGTCGGGCGCGCTCGAGACAGATGACAATATCACCCAGAAGTACCTCGTTCGTGTCGGGATCTACCTCGGCGCTGCTCAGGAAGGATGCTGCATCCTTTCCGTCATATTCGAATTGAGGGAAAGAAAGAACATCCGTTACCCGGTCAATACCGCGAAAATCGCGGTTGATTTCCTGAATGGCTTCGGGCGTTGTAAGGGTAAGTGAAATTTCGCAGGGGACGCTCACCTGCTCTTCTTTCAGAGCTGCCTCCGTAACCTTTCCGAAAAGGGTCTCCCAGCTCATTCGGGTAAGCTCCGGGACTTCGACCTCCCATTCGATCCAAAGACTCATGGCGTTAACTCCTTTGTTTCTCAGGACTTTTCTCGGCTTTTTCGTATGCCTCGACGATGCGCTGCACCAGCGGATGACGTACTACGTCTCGATTGCTCAGACGCACGATGGCAATGCCTTCAACTTCCTTCAGAATAGCCGTAGCCTGTTTCAAGCCGGATTTCTGGCCATCCGGAAGGTCGATCTGCGTGACATCGCCGGTGATAACGGCCTTCGAGCCGAAACCGATACGTGTCAGGAACATTTTCATCTGGGACTGAGTGGTATTCTGCGCTTCATCCAGAACGATAAAGGAATTATCGAGCGTACGGCCGCGCATATAGGCAAGAGGCGCCACCTCGATCGCACCTTTTTCAAGATTGCGCTGGAAGGCTTCAGGCCCCATGATTTCGTAGAGCGCATCATAAAGAGGCCGCAGATAGGGGTCGATCTTGCTCTGCAGATCACCCGGCAGAAAGCCGAGACGTTCACCGGCCTCAATAGCGGGACGCGTCAGAATGATACGGCTGACCTCGCCGTTTTTGAAGGCGGTGATTGCCATGGCCATGGCCAGATAGGTTTTGCCGGTGCCGGCAGGTCCGATGCCGAAGGTCAGCATATTGTTGGAAATGGAGCGGACATATTGCTTTTGACCGAAGGTTTTCGGACGAATCGGCTTGCCGGCTTTCGTAAAGCACAAGACATCATTCATCAGCTCGGACACATCCTGCCCTGCCTCTTCATCAGACAGAGAGGCCAGATAGCCGATGTGCTGAGAGGTGATGACTTCGCCTTTGGCAGCGATTTTGTCCAGCGATTTCAACAGCCTGGCGGCCTTTTCGACCATAGGCTCGTCCCCGCTGATGCGGATATCATCGCCCCGGTTGACCACCGAAACCCCCAGCTTCTTTTCAAGCTGGATCATGTTTTCATCAAAACTGCCGAAAATGTTCTTCACATTTTCAGGCGAAAGCGAAATACTCTTCTCGCTCAAGGGGATTCCTCCTTAAGTTGCGAGGCCTGAGCCTCAAAAGAAAACCGGGCCGGATTCATGCTCCGGCCCGGCACCTTTTACTTTGCGTATTCAACCACGCGGGTTTCGCGGATGATATTGACCTTGATCTGACCGGGATATTCCATCTCGTCTTCGATGCGCTTCGCAACATCACGCGCCATGATTTTCATTTCGTCGTCATTGACCTGCTCAGGAACGACCATCAGACGGACCTCACGGCCGGCCTGAATCGCGAAGCTCTTGCCGACGCCGTTAAAATCATTGGCGATCGCTTCCAGTTTTTCAAGACGGGAAATATAATTTTCGAGCGTTTCACGGCGAGCACCGGGACGGGCAGCGGATATAGCGTCAGCAGCCTGTACGATGACAGCGATCAGGGACTCAGGCTCTGCATCGCCGTGGTGCGCCTCGGCAGCATTGATAATCAGCTTGGATTCATGATATTTCTTCAGCATGGAAACGCCGAGCTCGACGTGAGAGCCTTCCATTTCATGGTCGACAGCCTTGCCGATATCGTGAAGCAGTCCGGCGCGCTTGGCAGCTCGGACATCCAGACCCAGTTCGCCGGCAATCAAGCCGGAGAGATGCGAAACCTCTATCGAATGTTTCAGCACGTTCTGACCGTAGCTGGTGCGGTAATGCAGCTTACCCAGCAGGCGGACAAGCTCGGGATGCAGACCGTGAACATTGGTTTCGAAGGTAGCGGCTTCGCCCTCCTCGCGAATCTTGGTTTCGACATCCTTGGTGGCTTTCTGGACCATTTCTTCGATGCGGGCGGGATGAATGCGGCCGTCTACGATCAGCTTTTCAAGAGCGACACGGGCGATCTCGCGTCGTACGGGATCAAAACCGGAAAGAATAACGGCTTCGGGCGTATCGTCGATAATGAGATCGATACCGGTGGCAGTTTCAAGAGCGCGGATATTGCGGCCTTCACGACCGATGATGCGGCCCTTCATCTCATCATTGGGCAGCGGAACAACGGATACAGTAGATTCGGCTACATGGTCGGCAGCGCAGCGCTGAATTGCGTCCGCGATGATTTCCTGAGCCTTTTTATTCGATTCTTCTTTGCATCGCGCTTCATTTTCTTTGATGATGGCAGCCATTTCATGGGTGACATCGTGCTCGAGAGACTGAAGCAGGATGGTTTTGGCTTGATCGGAGGTAAGCCCGGATATTTTTTCGAGTTCTTCTAATTTCTTAGCGTGAACGCCGTCGATTTCAATCTGTTTCTGCTCGATTTCCTCAAGCTTTCTGGTGATCTGCGTTTCCTTTTTTTCTAAGGCATCGCTCTTACGGTCAAGATTTTCTTCTTTTTGCTGGATACGTTTTTCCTGACGCTGTACTTCCGTGCGGCGTTCGCGGACTTCGGTTTCCATTTGATTTTTCGTTTTTAAAGCTTCTTCTTTGGCTTCCAGAAGAATTTCGCGCTTCTTTGCATCAGCATTTTTCAATGCGTCATCAATAATTTCACGGGATTTGGTTTCTGCAGAGCCGATCGCGGCTTCCGCGACCCGTTTTCTGTTTTCATAGCCCATTCTGTATGCGATGAAAATAAAAATCACCAAGGCAGCCAAGATGACGCACAACAGCCAAATGGGGATTTGTACCAAGGGACAAACACACCTCCTTTATGAATATTCTTTTGTAAATATGAAACAGTAAAGCTGGAAAATCTGTTCAGACATTTACGCACAATCAAATTTATTAAAAAATTGATGTGAAATAGTAAATCGAAAAAATATCTTTAATATATTAATCCATTCCTTCGTGTCTTGTCAAGCTTTTATCGTAAAAGCTCGCCATAATCGAAATATTCGAGCATTCCGGGAATGATTAAAGGTAAAGAATTGTTGTAAATGAAAGGATAAGCACGGATCATGCTCTCCTCTACAGACAAAAGCAGATCCTTTCCGTAGACGGCCTCGACCTTGTCGTTGAGAAAAGCAGCCATGATTCCGTAGACACCCTCATCTCCCTCGCAATAGAGCCTGATATCCGTTTCGGCAACGCCGAATTCTGCGACCAGGAAATCAATGGCGCGGAGGACGTCGTAGACACGCATGGCGCACATCGAATCGCCGGCAAACAGAAGATTGGAGGCCAAAGTAAAAAGTGTGCCGTAGGCCTTTTTGTACGGTGCGTTGATGACCATATTCCGCTGCTCAATGGCGCCTACGCCGGGCACATCCAGCACGAAAACCTGCCGCCCCTCTGCGATTTCCTTACGGATGAAATCCTCGTGCTCGCCGATCGCTTTCGTACCGTCTGTCCAGACGCAGAAGGTGACAGGGAGAGCTTCGATATCCTGATCGACCTCCGGCTTCATGATGACGCCGTAGGCGAACAGCTCCTTCTGCGACCACCAGCTGCAGGAGACGCCCATGAAGCCTCCGACCTGCACACAGGCGGATTTCGGGAAAATACGCGGATAGAAACGGTACGGCGTACGGCCTTTCAATACCTTTTCACTTAACCAGGCCTTGGCACGAGCTTTCCGTTCCTCTTCAGGGAGGCTCATTCTGGCCTCGCGAAGATCCCGGGCGACAGCTGCTGACTCTTCGTAGGGGAAGCGGTAATCCGGAATCGAATCCTTTACCTGACCGCTTTCGGTTGCATACAGATGCTCCGCGGGGATAGCCGTAAGGACGCTGTTATCGACATAATGAGCTTCGCCCAGAAAAACTTCGGAAAAGAAAGCCGCCGCATCACGCGCGAGCTTCAATGTATATTTATGCGTATAGGCATCCCAGTAGATGCGAAGCGCATCCTCAGCACTGAGCATTCGGTAGAAACGCTTGGCGGTCTCGTAGGTGTCGACGGTACCTTCGATCGGGAAGAAATCGTACTTGGTCGAGAGAATGGCGATGGGCTTCGGAGCGAAAATCATGAGCGGATTTACGTGATCGAAGCCGTATTCGGTCATGCCGGGCCAGATTTGCTCGGAATCCTGCGCTTGACCTGCGTACATATAGCGGCGTCGGTTGGTGACAAAGTTGCCGGGTGCAGCCGCAGCGATCCGGTCGTCCACGGTGATGGTGGCAAGGGTCTGCGTACCACCGCCGGAATTTCCTGTCAGGCCAATGCGGGAAGGATCGACATCAGGCCGGGTCAGCAGATAGTCGACGGCGCGCATTTCGTCGTGCAGAAAATAGCGCTGAAGAAATTTCCCGCTGGCAACCATGGGAACGCCGACGGCATCGTGGTCGGAGGTCGTGCGTTTGATCAGAAAGCCTTTGGTTTCGGGGTCATAAAAGCTGGCGCGTTCGCCCTGGCCCAGCGGGTCGATGGCGAATACGCAGAGGCCTGCTTTCACGATGGTCTGGCAGACGACCTGATAGTCAATGTCGAGTCTGCCCTCTTCCGCGTGACCGCAGACAAAGAGCACACAGGGCGCAGGCTCCGCAATGCCCTTCGGCTTGTAAAAGCTGCCTGTGACATATACGCCGGGACGGGATTCGAACAGAATCGCCTCGACCGTAAAATCGCCTGCGTCATAAAAATTTGTTTTGCGTGCGTTCAGGGGCGCATCGGAAGGCAGAAGCCCTCCGATACGCGCAATGAATTCGTTACGCATTCGCTGATTGTAGGCGCGAAGTTCCTCGACTGTCTGAATTTCGGCGCGCTCGGAGACGGCGCGGTCAAACATCGTTTCCTGATAATGATAGATGAACTCCTTG
>JAZRWR010000044.1:0-7647 GCA_045599825.1 Bianqueaceae bacterium
CGAAGCGCCGCCCAGGCTGACGTAGAGTTTTTCATCAAGCTTTGCTTTCATAATCGGTCTCCTTAGATATCTTTGTGCACCGTCACCGAGGCGCGGCGCATCTTTTTATCGAAGTTTTTAAGAAAGGCGAAGGAATCGCGCAGGGTGGAAAGGGAGAATCTGCGCCAGCCCTCCGGGGGCATGGGGCGGATGCCGCGGGCCTCCAGGAAGGGAAGGAGGGCCTTCATACGGGCGGTAAAAGCCTTGTAGCTGCCCTTGCGGGAGCCGCACCAGGACGCCTCGGCCGAGGCGCAGAAGCGCGGCCAGGCATAGTTTTCGAGGCGTTCCTCCGTCCGGATGTATTCGGTCCAGATCAGGCACTCGGTGCCCGCGAGCGCGTTTACCTCGCCGGTCCGAAGCTGTTTGGGCGCCGTCTCGAGTGCATAGATGTCCCTCAGGGTCTGCAGCCCGAAGGGATAGTCGCAATAAGCGTGGCGGAAGGGACTGTAGAGCACCTTGCCGCCGCGTTCGATATACGCGGGCACTGCCTTGGTACGGTCCTTTGTCCACAGCTGCAGCATCGCGCCGCTGTCCAGATTTCCGCCGAAGGCCGCGTCATTCCAGACGATGGCGGTCTTACCCTTTTCCTTCAGGTAGGCGATCAGACGGTTTTCGAAGGCGCCCTGAAGCTCCCGCATATTGGAGAAGCCCTTTTCCTTCATCATGGCCTGACAGGCCGGGCAGTTTTCCCAGGCGGTTTTGGGCGCTTCGTCTCCGCCGATGTGAAAATAGGGGCCGGGGAAAAGCTCCATCATGTCGTCCAGAAGACCGAAGATGAAGTCATAGCTTTCCTCCTTGGCCGCGCAGATCAGATCGTAAAAGATGCCGCCGGAGGTCTTGACCTCAACGGGGCGGCCGTCGCACGAAAGCTCCGGATAGGCATGCAGAATGGCGCTCGTGTGTCCCGGGAAATCGATTTCGGGAATCACGGTGATCCCAAGCTCCGCGCAGAAGCTCACAAGCTCCTGCACCTCTTTCCGGGTATAATAACCGCCCTCCTCGGCATCCGAAGAATAGTTTCCGAAATGGTCGCCCTTCCGGACCGATCCGAGCTCATGCAGCTTCGGATAACGCCTGCATTCGATGCGGAAGCCCTGATCGTCCGAAAAATGCCAATGGAAATAATTGAATTTAAAAGCTGCAGCCGTGGAAATCATCTTTTTCAGCTCGTCCATACTAAAAAAGTGACGAACGCTGTCGATGTGGAAGGACCGAAGACTTACCTCCGGCTTGTCCTCAATAAAGCACAGCGGAAGCCTGCCTGCACACTGAAAGCGGATCTGCTCCAGCGTGGCCCTGGCATAGCAAAGCGCCTGCGGACTGCCGCCCTCCAGACTGCGCTCGCGGACGGTAATCAGAACCCGGTACTCCTCTTTTCCAAGCTCCGGGTTGATCTTTTCGCTAAAGGGACCGTCATCGGTCCACTGCTCCAGCACGGTCACGCGCCAGGGCTCGGGAATCAGCTGCAGCTTCATATACATCCTTTCTTATTCTGAGAGCCTGCCCTTTTACCAGGACAGCTCGATGCCGTTTGCGGCGGCAATCTTCTGACAGTAATCGCGGGAGCTTAGGAGTCTTCGCTCAAGCTCCGCGGAATCCTTCGCGCCGAAATCCAGGCCCAGATAGCCGTTGTAGCCCTGCTGCTTCAGGATGCGGAAGAACTCGTTCCAGTCGACGGAGCCTTCTCCGATGGGCAGGTGGTCGCAGTTTTCGGGGAAATTGTCCGCGATATGGATGTTCGCGAAGCGTCCCTTCAGCTTGGCGAGGGCCAGACAGCAGTCCTCGCGCTGTGCACTGAAATGACCGGTGTCCATATTGGCCTGCAGATAGGGGCTGCCGACGGCGTCCAGCAGGCGCAGCATGGAATCGACAGAGCAGATGACCTCACCTACGCGGGGCTCCATGATGACCACGCGGCCGAGCTTTTTGCCGTAGTCCGCGCAGAAGGCCGCGCTCTCCACTACGGTATCCCAGACACGCTGCCAGTCAAAGCCATCCGGAATATGAATGCCTGCCTTGACGCCGAAGTCGTAGTCGCCGCCGTCCAGCTGATAGGGCGCACGGCCCAGATAAGTGACCGGAGGCGCGTAGCTGGCCAGATGCAGCGTTTCGCAGCCCAGCTCACAGCCGATTTCGGCCATTTCCATGAAATAGTCATAGGCGGCGCGGCGCTTGGCGTCATCCAGCGACACCAGCTCGGGATTGACCGCGCAGAAATTGTGGATATGAATACCGTTGTCCGCGAGGGCCTTTTTGTAGTCCGTCAGATTCTTTTTCAGATTGGCAGCATGCTCGGTTCCCAGACCCTCCATTTCCAGATAACGAAAGCCCAGCTTGTTCAGGTATTCAAGAGATTTGAAATCATCCTCGGCCTTGGGCGGATATCCGTATTTCAGAATGGTGATCAGATAGGTGACACTCAGTTTCATGACATTTCTCCTGTATGGGGCCTCAAAGACCCCTTATTCGTATTTAAAGCTGTAAATAGCTCCTTCGGTGATGGGCGTCAGCTCGCAGCCGGTCACGGCGTACTCGCCGTTTTCGTAGAAGGCCCAGTAGTGGCCGTCCAGCTCATAATCGGCCCGGATGCCGTCGACGAACTTAACGTAGAGCCCATAGGGACCCTCCTCGCCCTCGATCAGCTTTTCATCCAGCAGGGCTTCGCCGACGTAGGTCCTATCGCTGGTGACGGTCCAGCTTTTGACGTTTCCGGCGCCGTCCACCATTTCAAAGATAAAGCTTGCGCTTCCTTCCTTCTTTCCTGCATTTCCGCGGGTTCCGAAATAAGCGATGGCCGCAAGCAGCGCTCCTCCCAGAAGCACGCAGAGAAGAATGATCCATTTTCTTTTTCTGTTCATGTTTCTGTCTCCTTAATTTTTTTTTTTAGGATAGCTCTCCCCGACCGGCCCTCGCGGCGAATGGGTCATGAGCACTTGTTTTTTCCGGGTATTTCGGCTGAGCGCAATATGCTTTCTCCGGTCTTCTCGGACCGAAGTCCAATGACCCTTCTCCTTGCGGCAGGAGGCGGAAAAAGCGGCTGTTACACGCATGACGGCGACGGGCTCGCGCAGGATTTTCACCTGCTTCCCCGCAAAAAACTGATTGGATTATAGCAAAAACGGAGGCTTCCCGCAAGCCTTTATCCGCGCTTTCCGAGGCGGAGGATCAGGTTCAGGAGAATCTTCGTGTTGCGCTGCATGGATTGGACGGGCACGAATTCGAAGCGGCTGTGGCCGTTTTCATAGCCGGCGCTCAGGTTCGGACAGGGCAGTCCCCGCTGCGACAGCGCCGAGCCGTCCGTGCCGCCGCGGAAGGCCAGATGCACGGGCTCGACGCCCTCCTCGCGCATCGCCGCCACCAGCTCCTCCGTCAGGAAGGGATAAGGCTCGACGGCGCGGCGCATGCTGCGGTAGCCGTTCGCAAAGGAAAGGCGGATGCAGTCATCGCCGTAGCGGGCGTTCAGCGCCGCCACCGCGTCCTGAACCAGGCGGACGCGCGCCTCGAAGGCCTCGTCATCGTGGTCGCGGATCAGACAGGAGAGCTCGGCCTCCTCGACCCTGCCGGAGAAGCTTGAAGGGTGGAAGAAGCCCTCACGGCCCTCGGTGTATTCGGGACGTTCGCGGGGAGGCAGCATGCGGATGAACTCGCAGCCGATTTCCAGGGCATTCACCATGATGCCCTTGGCCGTGCCGGGATGCACATTCTTGCCCTTGATGTGAAGCTGTGCCTCTGTGGCGTTAAAGGTTTCGTCACTGTAATAGCCCAGGTGATCACCGTCGACCGTGTAGGCAAGAGGCGCGCCGAAGCGCTCAAAATCCAGGTCCTTGGCCAGGCCGCCCACCTCCTCGTCGGGAGTGAAGGCCAGACTGACCGGACCGTGCTCGATTTCCGGATGCGCAAGCAGGTACTCGGCTGCCGTCATCAGACTGGCGATCGCGGCCTTGTCATCGCCGCCCAGGAGGCTGGTGCCGTCGGTCAGGATGAGGTCCTGACCGGGGTAGCGCCTAAGCTCGGGAAAATCCTCCGGGCTCATGGTGATGCCAAGCGCCTCGTTCAGGCAGATGCTACCGCCGTCATAGTGTTCAAGCACCCAGGGACGGACCTCCTCGCCGGGCACATCCGGAGAGGTGTCCATGTGCACGACAAAGCCGACAGGCTGTCCGCCGCCATCCGCCCGGGTGGACGGAATTTTCGCATAGACCAGGCAGCAGGCCTCGTCCAGACAGACCTCGGCCGCGCCGATTTTGTTTAGCTCGTCACGCAGCATATAGGCAAGCCTGTACTGCGACTGCGTGCTGGGCGTTTTCCCGCTGTTGTGCGCCGACTGCGTACCGACCCGCGCGTAGCGGATCAGCCGGTCCCGCACTGCTTCATAAAAATCATTCATCTTGTTTACCCAATTCATAGAAGACGACCGCACTGGCCGCCGCCACGTTCAGGGAATCCACGCCGTGGCTCATCGGAATTTTTACGGTATAATCGGACAGGTCAAGCGTCCTGTCCGTCAGGCCCTCACCTTCGGTGCCGAGAATCACAGCCAGCTTCGGGCTCTTCTTCAGACGCACATCGTCCACGGCCAGCGTATCGCGGCGGAGCGCCATCGAGGCCGTTTCGAAGCCCATGTTTTTCAGAAGCGCCATACCGGCGCCGGGCCAGTCATCGCTTTCGCGCCCGATGACGGTCCAGGGGATCTGAAAGACAGTGCCCATGCTGACGCGCGCGGCGCGGCGGTACAGGGGATCGGTGGAGCCCGGCGTGAGCAGGACCGCATCCATCCCGAGAGCGGCAGCGCTGCGGAAAATCGCGCCGAGATTTGTCGGGTTCATGACATTTTCCAGCACGCAGACGCGGCGGGACTTCGCCAGAAGCTCCTCGGCCCCCGGGAGCTTCCGGCGCTTCATCGCGCATAGGATGCCCCGGGTCAGCGCAAAGCCGGTCAGCTGTGTAAGCACGGACAGCGGGGCCGTATAAATCGGAATGTCGCCCAGACGCTCAAGAAACGCCGCCGAAAGCCCCTCTGCGCGGATGTCCTCGGCCAAAAGCGACACGGGCCGGTAGCCGGCCTCCAGCGCGCGCTCGATGACGTGCGGGCTCTCCGCGATAAACAGACCTTCTTCCTTCGGCTCGTTGACCGTCATAAGCTGCGCTTCGGTCAGACGTGCGTACACATCCAGCTCCGGCGCATTGAAATCACTGACGTTTACAATCAAACTGGCTGCCTCCCCGGCTTAGATATATTCGTACACTTCTTCGCTTTCGAAATAACGGACGGAAAGCTCCTGGTGCTTGTCGGCCAGAAGCGCGCTCAGATACTTCATGCCGTCGCGCTCACTGCCCTCGTGACCCAGCACCAGCACCGCCATGGGCAGGCCGAACAGGGCCGCGTCACGGACGTATTCGCAGACACGCCACTCGCAGACCTCGCCGCAGATGATGAGCTCCGCCTGCTTGGTCTTCAGGCGCTCGCAGGCGTCGTCGGTCGAGCACTCACCCAGACTCAGAGCGAGGGCGCTCGTCTTAAAGTCCGGATTGCCGGCCAGGCGGACGCACTTAAGCCCCAGCTTTTCTTTGATCTTCAGGGCGATTTCGACGGGCGTCATCGCATCCTTAAGCGTGACAAAGTTCTTGCGCGGCATGCTGTATGGAATGCCGAGAGCCTCCATAAAGCCTTTATGGATGAGATCGGTGTCGGCACGGTGCATATGGTCATGAAGCCGAAGAACCGCAAGACCCGACTCCTCCACCAGGCGGGCCTTGGCCGCGCTCAGCTCATCCTCCATCACCTGATCGGAATGGTTGTAATAGGTCGGCTCATGCGTGATGAGGACATCCGTGCCCCATTCGACGGCCTGTCGGACGACCTCCTTCGTGGCGATAAAGCAGACCGCCACGCGTCGGGCCTCCTTTTCCGGACAGCCGGCTTTTACGCTGTCGCAGCTTTCCTTCATTTTGACGCCGCAGATGTCGTAGAGCGATTGCAGGAGTTGATAAGCTTTCACTTTACTGTTCCTTTCTGATTTCTTCCAGAATAGCCAGACCGCGGTCCGGATAATTCGTGATGATGCAGTCGCAGCCCTTCCGAATGACGGCACGCAGATCCTCCTCGGAATTGACGGTCCAGCTGTTGACCTCGATGCCAAGGGCGTGAGCCTCCTCGCAGACAACGCCGGGCAGAAGCAGCTCGCCGAAGAAGGGATGGATTGCGTCCATGCCGCTGCGCTTGGCGTAGGCAGCGCTGTCCAGGAGAGTGGCCTCATACAAAAGACCGCAGTAGGCGCTCGGATCCAGCTCCTTCATTTTCTTCATGCTGAAATGGTTGAAGGAGGAATAGAAGACCAGCTCCTTCATGCCCATGCGATCCACGAGCTCAAGCAGCTTCTCCTCAAGTCCGGGATATTCAAAGAGCGAGTTCTTCAGCTCAACATTGATATGCAGGCCCTTCGGTCCGAGCAGCGCAAAGACCTCCTCCAGCGTGGGGATGCGCGCATCCGTGTATTCAGGATGGGTTTTGTTGAAGCGAAGCTCCTTCAGCTCCTTCAGCGTGCAGTCGCGGATAAAGCCCGTCCCGTCGGAGACGCGCTCCAGATTTTCGTCATGGGCAACTACGATCTGCCCGTCCTTGGTCAGATGGGCGTCCAGCTCGACACCCCAGGCTCCCATTTCGGCCGCCAGCGCAAAAGCCTCCAGCGTATTTTCGGGCGCATAGGCGGAGGCGCCGCGATGGGCGACAATATGCTGCTCCATTTTCCTCTTCTCCTTTTCGAATAAAATGCAGCCGGTGTAGGCGATGGTTTTTTCACCGTAATAGTACGGAAGTCCGGCATCCCGGCAGACGCGGGTGACAAAGAGCCCATAGGCCTCCATGGACGAGCTTTGCCGGTCCGGGAAGCGGCAGGCTTCGGGATAGGCACAGCTCTGACAGCGCCGGCAGCCGCCGGCCCCCAGCACCAGAAGGTCAGGATACTCGGCCCGCATCAGCTCTGCCAGCTCCTCCAGTGCCCGGTTGTGGCGTTCCTCGGTTTCACGATAGCCGCGCGTATCGATGGCGCGGCGAAGCGTCCCGACGGTCTGAAGCAAAAGTCCCTTACGGTAGGCGTGCATGCGCGCTTCGCATTCGGCAAGGCTTCCCACCGCAGGCGGACAGGTCCAGTTTTTTCCGTAGGCGCCGCACTTATCTGCGGCACAGGCATCGCGCACCGCCGGAAGAGCCGAAAGCCGGGACGGGTCCAGCGAAGCGGCCTCAAAGCCAAGCTCGTGCGCCTTTGAAATCCAGTCCGTCATGCGAAATCACCTCCTGATTCGTTAGATGCTATCTTAACACAAAAGAAGCTTATAATAAACAGTTTTCGCCTCTTTCGCGCCGTTTTTGCTTGAAGACTTGAAAGCCCCTGCCGCGAATACTGCTTCTTCCGTCCGGGACGGCGCAAGGACAAAAAGCTGCTGGCGCCCTGCTTGCTATGATATAAGACAAAAATCCGCTGAATATTGGGCGGGTGTTCTTATGGACATGATTGCCTTAAAAAGCGTTTTTGAGCGTACGTCTTCGTCAGCGCTTCTCACTGTACGTTCCGCGTACAGCTTCGAATCCCTTCCTTGCCGTCCATCTCA
>JAZRWR010000045.1:0-21980 GCA_045599825.1 Bianqueaceae bacterium
AGAATAAAAAGCTTGAAGTAAGCAACTGCTCGTGGCATAAATGGCTATGCCATTTATGCCACGAGCAGTCGCCGTATTTGAAGCTCCGCCTCAAATACTGCAGAAATAATCTGCGGACGGCATAGCCATTTATGCCACGAGCAGTCGCAGTATTTGAAGCTCCGCCTCAAATACTGCAGAAATAAAATAGTTGAAAGGCGGTTTCGTTATGAACCTGTTTCTTCTGTCCTATCCGCTGACCTTCCTGGTCGCTTATCTGCTGGGGTCCTCCAACATGGCCTACTACGTTTCCAGATGGAAGGGCGTTGATCTTCGGACCGTGGGCAGCAACAACCTCGGCACCAGCAACACCTTTATGACCTTCGGCCTCGGCTGGGCCGCACTGGTATTCCTGCATGACGCCGGAAAAACCGTTCTGGCGGTTCTCCTGGCCCGCGCACTCTTCCCGGATGCCCCCGCGGTCGAGTATCTGGCAGGCCTCAGCTCGGTCCTCGGGCACATCTTTCCCTTTTATCTGAAATTCAAAGGAGGCAAGGGCTTTGCCGCCTTCCTCGGCCTTATCTTCGCCCTTGATTGGCGGCTGGGCCTTCTCGCCCTGGTCCTGGTCGCCGTCCTCACCCTCAGCACCAACTATATCGTCGTCGGCACGGTCGCCGTCGTCCTCTCCTATCCGGTTTATGTCGGCTGCACGACGAAGGCCTGGCTGCCGACCTGTCTGGTGGCACTGGCGACTCTCGTCATCCTTTTCCGGCACCGCGAAAACTTTATTCACATCGCAAACGGAACGGAAATCGGACTGAGGCACTGAGCAGGCCTGCAAGGATATTCACGCAAAAAAATCGTTTGCTCGCATCCGCCGGTCAAAATGAAGAAAGAAAACGGACGGTCAGCCACGAAGTCAGCCCTGCTTTTCTTCGAACATCGCCTGCATGGTGGGGTTGTTCTTCGTCAGCTTTTTCACGCTGAGCTCCTGCGCCTTGTCATTGGCGAGCCTGAGCTGCCGCTCGGAGCCCAGAAGCGCCTCTCTTACCTTCTGCAGGTGGTCGATGGTTTTGTCGATCTCCTCGATAGCGTTATGGAATTTTTCGCTCGCCAGACGGTAGTTGTTGCCGAACTTCTCCTTGAAATCCAGGAGCGAGCTTTCGAAATTGGTGACATCCACGTTCTGGCTTTTCACCGCCGCCAGCTCCCGCTTGTACGCGAGCGAGCCGCGCGATGCGTTCCGGAGCAGCGTGATGAGCGGCAGGAAAAACTGCGGACGCACCACGTACATCTTCGGATAGCGGTAGGAAACATCCACGATGCCCGTGTTGTAGTATTCGTTATCGGCCTCCAGAAGCGACACCAGCACCGCGTACTCGCAGCCCTTCTCGCGGCGGTCCTTGTCGAGCTCCTTGAAGAAATCCTCGTTTTTATGCTTGGTGGCCGTCGTGTCCATCTCGTTCTTCATCTCGAACATGATCGAAATGTATTCGGTCCCATCCTCATAATCGCGGAAGATGAAGTCGCCCTTGCTGCCGCTTCGCGTATCGTTGTCCTTCTCGAAATAGGCGTTCGGGAAGGCTGTCATGCGCAGCTGATTGAACTGCGTCAGGCAGTGCTGCTCCAGGCTTTCACCCACCATCTTCGTCGACTGCCGCGTTTTGAAATCCTTCAAGCGCTCGATTTCCTCATCGCGCAGCTTTAGCTCCCCGCGATGCTGCTCCATCAGGCTGCTGCGGTCAAGCTCCTTCTCCTTCTGCGCCAGCTCGATTTCATTCTTCAGCTTGGTGATCTCGGCCGCCTTGTCGGCAAGCTCCCGCTCCTTCGCCTGAACCGCCTGCGATACGGCCAGCTGCTTGGTGACGTCCGCATTGGCAATCCGGCCGGACAGCGCAAGAATCTCCTTCTCCTTTTCCGCCAGAGCCTGCGCCTGGTCCTGCTCGTACTTCGTACGGTCGAGCGCTCGTTTGCCTTCAAGCTCACTCAGGCGGCGCTTGAAATCCGCAAGCTCCCGCTCCCTGGCGCTGTTCACCTCCGCAATCGCCAATGCGACTGCGTCCCGCTTTTCGCGTTCAAAATCGTCCTGCTTCTGCGCAAGTTCTTTATTGAATTCTTTGTCGCGGACCTGTTTGACAATGGCCGCGTAGCCCGATTCGTCTACCTGGAAAACCTCCCCGCACTTGGGGCATTTGATCTCCTGCATGTTCGAAAAACCTCCTGTAAATCTTCCCTGCCGGCCTCTTCATCCCGGCCGGCGATATGACGGATTTTTGGCCGAAAATCCGTCCGAACGAGGCAAAAAAGCCTCAAAAAGCGCTCTTTATGGTCTATTTTGCGCCACTCGGCCGATTTTGTCAACCGGTAAAACCCTGAGGGAAAAGAGGGTAAAACCTTGTGGAAAGAGGGGGTTAAATGAGGAACAGGGAGAGCTCAGCGACCGGCTGCATAGGGAAGATGACTCCCTAACTCCCTCTCCCCCGTAATGCAGCCCTCGCACAGGCTGTACAAAAGCCCGCACATGCTCTGCTCGGAGTCTGCGTAGTCGCTCGCAATCCAGCGGCTGAGAATATCCAGGCTGCCACTCACGATAAAGCAGTACACGTAATCGCCGACGGCGGGGTCGCAGGGAACGTCGAAGGAACTGCGGATCATCGCGAGAGCAAGATCGAATAGCTTGCGGCGGAAGTGCGGGTCGCTGTTTTCCAGGAGGAGGGTCCGGAACATCGAATCATTCTGACGGATGTAGCGGAGGAAATTCAGGAGGTAAGCGCGTGCGTCGGCGTCTCCCGGGTGAGAGGCACCGATATCGCGCATGTACTCGGCGACGCGGGCGATGGCTTCGTCTTCAAGCTCCTTAAGTATGTCGTTCGGCTCTGTATAGTGCAGATAGAAGGTGCTTCTGTTTACCTCGGCGCCTTCGCAGATTTCTTTAACGGTGATGCGGGCGGCCTGCTTTTCGCTCATGAGCCGAAGATAGGCCTGCTTCATGAGCAGACGGGTGAGGCGGGCGCGCTGATTGTCTTTGGTGTTCATTCTTTCCTCCATTAACTCGTCACTTCTGAACGTTCTGTTGCGTTATTGCTTCGTTCTTTAGTAGGATGATGATTGAAAAACGCAACATCGTGTTGGTATAATTATAGTAAGATGACTCGTGCTGTCAAGTCCGGAACAATAGGAGGGAAAAATGGTTTTATTTGAAAAAGCGGCTTTGTCTTCCCGCGTACAATCGGAGAACGTAACAAATTCGGAAAAGTGGCTCGGCTATCTGGTCGGCCCGGCGGGCGCAATGCTCCTTAGCGCGGTGCTCGCGTCCTACCTGAATGTCTACTATACGGATGTCCTGAAGCTGACGCCTGTCTGGGGCGGCATGTTCCTGATGCTATTCCCGATTATTTCGAAAATCATCGATGCGCTGACGAACGTGCTGATGGGACAGATTATCGAGCGCACGCGGACCAAGGCAGGTAAAGCGCGTCCCTGGCTGCTTCTGTCAGCGCCGCTCATGGCCGTCACGGGTATCCTGCTCTTCACCGTGCCGCAGGCCTCCGAGAAGGTCCAGGTGATCTGGGTCATGCTCTCGTACAACCTGTTCTACTCCTTCGCTTTCACGATTTACAACATGAGCCACAACCTGATGGTTCCGCTCTCCACGCGTGACACGACGGCTCGCGGATCGCTGGCGGTCTTCACCAATATCGCCACGGTCATGGTGAGCGGCATCGTCGTCGCCCTGATCTTTCCCATGATTGTCATGCCGGCCATCGGTGCGGACAAGAGCGCCTGGATCCTCCTAATGAGCGTGCTCTCCATCCTGGCCCTGCCCCTCACGCTGGTCGAATACTATTTCACGAAGGAACGCATTACGGAGGAAACGGCATCCGGGGCGGAACAGCGCATTCCTTTGGCCAGGCAGCTGAAAGCGGCCTTTTCCGACCGCGAATGGCTCATCTTCATGGGCTTTTTCCTGATTTGGAATGCAGGCGTGATGATCAAAAACATTGCTCTGATCTATTACTGCAATTACGTGCTCGGCAGCTACAATGACGGGATCACACAGACGTTGGTATCCGCGCTGGGCGGTATCCCGATGGGCATCGGCATCTTCGCGGTCTGGCCTCTGGCGAAAAAATTCGGCAAGCGGAATGTGACCATGGCGGGCTTGCTCCTCTATGCCGCGGGCGGCCTGATCTGTGTGCTTTTCCCCAGAAATATGGTCATGGTGCTGGTCGGTCAGTTCGTAAAGAACACCGGCGGCCTTCCCTGCTCCTACGTCATGTCTGCCCTCTTTGCCGATATGCTGGACCACATGGAGTGGAAGAACGACTTCCGCTGTGACGGTCTCTCCGCCTCCGTCCAGACCATCATCGTCACCTGCACCACAGGCATCGCCAGCGGCATTTTTAATTTCGTTCTGGCGAAGACCGGCTATGTGGCGCCCGTTTTTGATGAAGCCACGAAGGTCACGACCGGCTTCGTGCAGAGCACGGCTACGCAGAATGCCATCATCTTCTGCTTCGTCGGACTGGAGGTCATCACGGCCGTTGTCTGCTTCATTCTGCTCGGCTTCTTCCGTGCGGAAAAGAACATCGACCGAGAGCAGGCGGAGATCAAGGCTCGCCGCGAACAGAGGTAAGTCCCGTGAAAGCCATCCGTTTACGTACCGAATATCTGGACAGTCCGTTAGGGATGGACCTTCCGTCTCCGCGCCTGTCCTGGAACTGCGAGGGCGGCCTGCGCCAAACAGCCTACCGCATCCGGGCGTTTTCCCGCGGAGAGCTCGTCTGGGACAGCGGCAGGGTCCCCGGCGGACGCATGAGCCTGATTCCGTACGCAGGGCGTCCGCTCCAAAGCCGGGAACGCATCGACTGGTGCGTCACACTCTGGGATGAAAACGATCTCCCCGGAGACAGCGCAGCCTCCTTTTTTGAAACAGGCCTTCTTTCCTCTGACGACTGGCAGGCCCGTTGGATCCGCGGTGACTACCGCGTGCAGCCCTCCAGGCGATACCCTGTCGACTGCTTCCGCAAGCTTTTTAAGGCCGAGCCGGTGGTAAGAGCGCGTCTGTACGCCACAGCCTGCGGCGTCTACGAGGCCGCTCTGAACGGCGCCCGCGTCGGCAATTTCATTCTGGCACCCGGTCACACGGATTACAGAAAACGAGTTCAATACCAGGTCTATGACGTCACCGAGCTGATAACCGAGGGAGAAAACGAACTCAGCTTCCAATTGGCCGACGGGTGGTACCGCGGCAGCTGCGGCGCCTGGGGGCTGCGCAATCAGTACGGTACGACCACCAAGCTTCTGGCACAGCTCGAGCTCGAATACGCGGACGGCCGCACACAGATCATTGCCACGGACGAAAGCTTTTCCTGGTCGAACGACGGTCCTCTGCGCTTCGCAGACAACCAGGACGGCGAAAGCGTCGACGCGCGCTGCACACCCGGCTACTCCGGACACGCCCGCCTCACAGCTCATAGGGTCACGCCCACCGCCTCCCTGAATGTCCCTATCACCGAACACGAGCGCTTCAGCCCCGTGCTGATCCGTACCCCCTCCGGGAAAACCGTCCTCGATTTCGGTCAGAACATTGCCGGCTACCTTGCCTTTTCGCTGGACGCCCGCGAGGGTCAGTCGCTCTGCCTGCGCTTCGGCGAGATGCTGGACGAGGACGGAGAATTCACGCAAAAGAATATCCAATGCACGAGCAAGACGAAGACGACACCCCTGCAGGAGGTCCGCTATCTCTGCCGCGACGGACGGAATATCTATAAAACCCGTTTCGCGATCTTCGGCTTCCGTTATGTTCAGGTCGAAACCGAGCTGAGTCTTTCTTCTGCCGATTTCACAGCCATCGCCGTCTACTCAGACCTCGAAACCTCGGCCGACTTCAGCTCCTCCAACGAACTTCTGAACGCCTTCTTCCGCGCCACGCTCTGGAGCGCCAAAAATAACTCCGCGGATGTTCCGACGGACTGTCCGACTCGCGAGCGCCACGGCTGGACGGGCGACAGTCAGCTATTCTGCCGCACTGCCTCGTATCTGCTGAACTACTACCCCTTCGCCCGCAAGCATCTGCGCGACCTTTGCGACTGGCAGCGTCCAAACGGCGCCTTCCCGCAGATCGCTCCGGCCGGCGGTGTGGACTTCTACATGAACACCCTGAACGGCAGCGTCGGCTGGGCAGACGCCGGCATCCTCATTCCCTACCGTTTGTGGAAGCAGTACGGCGACCCTTCCATCCTCGGCGAAAACTACGCCGCAATGACGCGCTACGCCCGCTTTATGCTGCGGCGCTGCGGCCGCTTCACCCCGCTTTCCAAGCCGCTCGGCCTAAGCCTCCGGGAGCGTCGCTGGGCCGTCAACTGCGGCCAATCCTACGGCGAATGGGCCGAGCCCGCCGAGGTCGCGCCATACGACTGGCGCGATATGGTCTTCCCGCACCCGGAAGTATCCACGGCATATACGTCCTTCATCATGGCCCATATGGCGGAAATCGCGGATGCGCTGGGCAAGCCTGATGACGCCGCCTTCTACCGCGACCGCCGCGACAAAATCCGAGCCTCCTACCGGGCACTCCGCCGGACCGCTGCCTTTTCCCTGGACACTGACCGTCAGGCCCTCCTGGTCCGTCCCCTCTACATGGAGCTTTTGGACGAGCCGGACAAGGCCTACGCCCGCGCGCGCCTCCTCAAGGCCCTCGAACACTTCGGCTGGCGCCTCGGTACCGGCTTTCTCTCCACTCCGTTCATTCTCTATGTCCTGAGTGACTTTGACACGGAGGCTGCCTATCGTCTGCTTGAAAATGAAGAAATGCCCGGCTGGCTCTTCATGCCCAGGATGGGCGCCACCACCATCTGGGAAAGCTGGGAGGGTACCGAAGCCCAGGGCGGCATCGCCTCCCTGGACCACTACTCCAAGGGCGCCTGTCTGGAGTGGGTCTTCTCACGCATGTGCGGCATTCAGCCGGACGGCGAAAACCACTTTCTGCTGACCCCCCTGCCCGGAGGGAGCTTCCGCTTTGCCTCACTCCGCTACCGCAGCGTCTACGGCGAAATCAGCCTGCACTGGGAACGAACGGAAGAGGGCTACCGCTACCTCATCACCGTGCCCGCCAACTGTACAGCCACCCTGCTTCTGCCCGGAGAGGACAGCCGCGAGCTCGACCCCGGCAGCTTCGTCTTTATCGGACACTGAACCAACAAGCAAAAACGCCTTAGGATGCAGATCACAAGCTGATCCGCTCCCAAGGCGTTTTTCATATTCCGCTTTTTCAGATTTTCACGATTTCCCCGCTCTTCCAGGATGCGGCCGTAGCGAAGGCGATCTCCGTCGCTTTGGTTCCGTCATAGACCGTCACGCCGGGCTTTCGCTTCTGCATAACGCAGTCGACGAATTCCTGCATTTCGAGCAGATAGGCTTCGGCAAAGCGAATGGGGAAGTTTTCCACGCACTCCTTCACCACGCCGTCCTTGTTGTACAGAACGGCCAGGTTCTTTTCCGGAACGGGGCTGATGCGGATGGTGCCCTCCGTGCCGACGATCTCGGTTTCGATGTGATAGCCGTGGGGTGCGGTGCGGCCCAGGTGCATGATGCCCAGCGAGCCGTTCGCGCATTTGTACGTGGCCACGCCGGTCTCGTCATCGCAGCAGGCCTTAAACTCCGGATGCTTGAAGGTGCAGCCCATGGCGTGGACCTCGACGGGGTCGCTGCCGAGAAACCAGCGCATCAGATCGATATCATGACAGCCCATGTCAATGAAGATGCCGCCGGAATTCGCCGAGAAGCGGATGGTGCCCTTGACGGTGGACTCGGGGTCGATGCCGGTCGCCTTGACCAGATACGGCGTGCCGATGGCGCCCTCGTCGATCTTTTGCTTCGCGTAGGCGTAGGACGGGTCATAGCGGCGCATGAAGCCGATGAAAAAGATCCGGTCCGGATGACGCTCTACCGCCGCCTCCGCCAGCTTGCACTGCGCCACATCAACCCCCAGCGGTTTGTCCGTGAATACGTGCTTGCCCGCATCCAGCGCCGCGGCGATCTGCCAGCAGTGCTCCTTGGACGTCGTCACGATGGCGACCGCGTCGATGTCCGCCTTTTCGAGCATTTCGTTGTAGTCCGAATAAACGTCCGTGACGCCCAGCTCCGTTCTGGCGTATTCAAGCTCCTCCGGCACAATGGAACAGGCCGCCGTAAGCTCCGCGTTCGGAATCCTGAACGCCAGATTGTTCGCATGAACCTTGCCAAGCCGACCAAGACCGGCGATACCGACTTTGATTTTCTCCATATTTCCTCCTGTCAATCCTTAAGCACGACCGTCTTTGTTTTGCTCATTATAGCACAGCTGTCCTCAACTGCAAACCTCTTTCCGAGCCGCTTTCCCCGACGTGGAACACTTTTCCGCAAAATGTACCAATTGCGGCGGGCATCTTTACTTTTTGCGAAAAGCTACTCTATAATGCAGCTAATGCAACACCGTGTATCATAATTTCATACAAAGGAGACGCTATGGCTACTCACTTTACAAGCATCGCCCACTTTCGGGAACTGGGCGGCTATACGGCCGCAGACGGACGCAGCATCCGGCACGGGCTTCTCTACCGTTCCGGCGAGCTTTGCCACCTAAGCGACGATGAGCATGCCGTTCTCGAAAGCCTCGGCATCGACACCGTTTTCGACCTTCGAAGCCAAAAGGATCACGCGGAAAAACCGGACCGGACCGGCAGCTATCAGGTCGTCTGCTGCCCGCTGGCCACTCCGGAGCGGCAGAGCGACGTGCGGTACCAGAACCCTGCGAGCTACTTTGACCGGATGCTCCGGGCTGACGAGCACTACTACAACTACCACTTCCACGGCTTCGCCAAGGGCTATCTGGAGTTCCCCTACAACAAGGAGACCCTCTCGCTCGTCTTCGGCGCACTGGACTGTCACGAGACCATCCTCTTCCACTGCTTCGGCGGAAAGGACCGGACCGGGGTCGTTTCCATGCTGATCATGGCTGCGCTCGGCTGTGATTACGAGACCTGCAAAAGAGACTACATGATTCACAACGAAATCACCCGCGACGAGTTCGCGCTGTACCTGGACATGGTCCGGAAGCAGGGCATGAACGAATGGGCGGAGAAGATCGCCGTCCTCTGCTTCAAGGCCTGGGAGGACCTGTTCGACGCCGCCTGGTACTCGGTCTTCGACGTGTACAAGTCCGTCGGGAGCTATCTGGAGGATCAGTTCGGGATCACGCCCGCGCAGACCGAGGACTGGAAAAATTACTATCTTGAGTGAAAACCGTAAAAATACAAGCAAAGGAGCAAAAAATGAAAACAGAAAAGACGAAGGTCTGGAAAAACTATTTTCAATTGCTTTTCCGATCGAAGCTGCCCGTCGGTCTGCTGATCACGGGCCTGGTGTTCGCCCTGATGCAAAGTCTGGCCGAGCTGTTCTTCGATAAGAACATCGGCCGGATCATTCCCGAAGGGGATGACGTGCTGATCGACTACTCCGGAATGAGCGTCGACGAGCTTGTCCGCATCTGCGGCCTCCTGCTGGCGCTGGGCCTCGCCGCCCTGCTGGCGAAGGTGCTCGTCACCTACATCAGCGGCCTGATCACCGCCAAGGTGAATCGCAATATCCAGAACTATGCGGTGAGGAAGGTGTTCCGCCTGAAGACCGCCGCGCTCGAGGAGAACGATACCCGCGAACTGATCACCCGTCTGACCGACGATACCGCGAAGAGCAGCGAGTTCGTCGTCGAGCTGTTCGTGAAGGAATTCGCCCGCATCGTCGTGGCTGTGGGCGCCATCGTGATGATTGCCCGCTTCGGCGTTCCCACCCTGGTCTGGAGCCAGATCCTCCAGATCCCGCTCATCTTCGCGGTGAGTCTTCTGGCCGGCTACATCACCTTCAGAAACCGCAGCAAGGTCCAGAAGAAGCTGGCCGAGGTGACGGCGCGCATCGCCGAAAAGGTCGACAACATTGAAACCATCAAGTCCTTCCGCAACGAGGATCTCGAGATCGAGCGCGGCAACGCCCTGCTGGACGAGTACGACAAGGTGAAAAAGGAAGCCGCGCGGGTGAACAAGTTCAACACCCTGGTCGACCAGATCACCTGGATCATCCCGCTGGCCATCATCATCATTCCCGCCTCGCTCATCCTGTTCAAGGGCGTGATCACCCCCGCCGTCTTCATGAGCTACTTCGCGCTGGCAAATTCCTGCAACACGGCCCTCAAGGAACAGGTCCCCGTCTGGATCAAGCTGAAGGAAGCCCAGGGCGCGTCCCTCCGGCTCTCCTCCGTGATCTGCACCGAGCTTGAGAACGAGTCGGCTGGCGCGACCGATATCGAGAAGGGCGACATCGTCTTCGACGGCGTTTCCGTCTCCTACGGCGAAAACAAGGCGCTGGATGACGTTTCCTTCACCCTGAAGAAGGGCGGAAAAACGGCTCTGGTCGGTTTGTCCGGCTCCGGCAAGTCCACGGTCCTGAACCTGATAGAGAAGTTCTATGAGCCCGACAGCGGTATCATCACCCTGGGCTCCCGCGATATCCGCGACTATGACTATCTGAGCTACCGCAGCTGCTTCAGCTACCTGCCCCAGAATGCGCCCGCCTTCGAAGGGACGGTGCGCGAGGCCCTGAATTACTCTTCCGACACGCCGCACTCCGACGAGGAGCTTTGCGACGCTTTGAAGCGCGCCTGCGTGCTTGAGGACATCGAGGCGCTGGGCGGCCTGAACTACCCGGTCGGCTACAACGGAGAAAAGCTTTCCGGCGGTCAGCGCCAAAAGCTCGGCATCGCCCGCCTGCTCCTGTCCGACGCCGACTACGTGCTGCTGGACGAGGTGACCTCTGCCCTGGACGCCGAATCCACCCGCGCGGTGTCCGCGGAGTTTGACCGCTTCACCGAAGGCAAAACCACCGTCATTGTTTCCCACGATATGGAAACGGTCGAAAACGCCGACTCCATCCTGGTCTTCGATCAGGGCCGCCTGGTCGCGCAGGGTACCCACAAGGAGCTCGTCGACAGCTGCGGCCTGTACAGAACTCTGGTAAAGGAGGAGAAGTAAAATGAAAAAGCAGAACCTGTTCAATGATTCCTCCGTCAGCGAGATCAAGACAAAAAACTCGCTCCGCAGCCTTTACAAGGGCGTCAAAATTCCGTGGGGCGGCATCATCTTAGGCCTCATCGTCACGATGCTGGCCATGCTTCTTCTGGCCACCCAGGCGGAAAACGTCGCCCTGATGCAGACAGGTACTCACAAGGACCTGAGTCCTTTCTTCGCCTACACCCTTCTCTACATCGTCGACTGCGCCGTCTTCTACCTCTCCGTCATCGGCGACAAGGCGCTGGTTACGCTCAACACCCGCGTCCGTAAAAAGATGTGGACGAGGATCCTCCGAATCAGCGCCCGGGATCTGGAAAAGGAAAATCCCGCCAGCCTGCTTTCCCGTATTACCACCGACTCGGAGTACGCCTCCATGCCCTTCACGATCCTGACCGTCGTATTCTCGGTCATCACCTTCCTGCTCGGACTGGCCGGTGAACTCAAGAAAATGGACCTGAGCTCCTACGGTCCCATCGTCGGAATCGCCGTGCTTTTGGCCCTCATCGTGGCAATCATCTCCGTTCGCATGGTCTTCGTCGTCTCCACGGCGAAGCAGAATAAAATCGCCAAGCTGACCAAATACTACAGCGAGCAGCTCGGCAGCACCAAATTCATCAAGGCTTCCCGCGGCGAAGAGCGCACGGTCGGCAAGGCTCTTGGCCTGATCGAGGAACGCTACGGTGCCGAGAAAAACTACGCCCTCTACCAGCTGGTAAACGCGCTAACTGCCTCGGTTCTGCAGCTCGCCCTGTACGGAGCCACCTTCGCGAGCGCCATCGTCCTGCTCAAATCCGGCGCCCTCCGCGACCTGACCGACACGGCGCGCTTTTATTCCAGCTTCACCCTCATCTGCGGCGGACTGATGAATATCGTCGTGCTTCCGCAGGTCATCGCCGAAACGCTCGGAGGCACAAAGAAGATCAGCTATGTGAACAGCATGGAAAGCGAAAAGCTGGACGAGGGAGACGACTTCGAAAGAAGCGATATCTCCTTCCGGGATGTGTCCTTCCTCTATGACGACAAACGCACCATCGACGGCGCGAGCATGACCTTCGAGGATGGCAAGATCACCGCCATCGTCGGCCCCAACGGCAGCGGCAAGTCCACCGTCGTCAAGCTCCTCTCCCGCCTGTATCAGGCCGAGTCCGGCGACATCCTGGCCGGCGAGCGCCCCGCCTCCTCCATTTCCCTGAAGTCCTGGCGCGAAAACTTCTCCGTCGTCTCCCAGAACGCCTCCCTCTTCTCCGGCACGGTAAAGGAGAACATCCTCTACGGCGCCAAAGGGGAGGTTAGCGACGAGCAGCTCGCGCAGGCCGTTGAAACGGCCGGGCTCAGCGAGTTCGTCCGCGAAAAGGGCCTCGATTACGAGATCGGCGTCAAGGGCGGAAAGCTTTCCGGCGGCGAGCAGCAGCGCCTGGCCATCGCCCGGGCCCTCATCGCCGACAAGGACTACCTGATCCTTGATGAAGCCACCGCCAATCTGGATACCAGAACCGAGGCTGAAGTGATCGGACGCCTTTTTGAGGCCGAAAAAGGCAAGACCGTTATCGTGATCGCCCACACCATGGACGTGGTCGGGCATGCCGACAACCTCATCGTCCTGCGCGACGGCAAGGTGGAGGCCGCCGGCCCCCGACAGCAGATCATGGCCAGCAATTCCTTTATGAAAGCGATGGAGGTATAACATGGTTCCCATTCTGGCGAGCATCATGCGGGCAAAATGGAAAAGCTACGCGAAAAAGCACCCGCAGGATAATTCCGAGGAAGAGGTCCAGCGTCAGCTCGACGGTCTCCGGAAATACCACAGCGAACGCAACACCGACGTCTTTTCCAGAAAAGAAACCGGGTTCAAGGGCATCGGCATCGAAAAGGTCGAGCTCCCATGCTCGCCCGCCTGGCTCTTTACCCTGGACAAGAACCCGAAGGACAAGCTGGTATTCTACATCCACGGCGGCGGCTTCGGCGTAGGCTCCGTCTGTGAATGCTGGGAGTTCGAATCGTACGTCGTGAGAAATTTCGGTTACAATCTGTGCGGCGTCGATTACCGCGAGATCCCCGAGTCGAACATCCGGGATATCCTGGACGACTGCGTGAACGCCTATAAGGCGATGCTTGAACGCTACGAGCCGTCCGGCATCTGCCTCATGGGCGACTCCGCGGGCGGTCATCTGGTCTTTGCGCTCTGCCATCGCCTGAAGGACGAGGGCGCCCCGCTTCCCGGCGGCATCGTCGCACTCTCCCCCGTCATGCAGTTCGAGCGCTATGCCTACAGCTATTATGAATGCTCCGGCAAGACCGATTTCGGCATCACCTTCGGCATCAACGAGCGGGTCTATCCCTCCCTGAAGGGCGATCTCGATTATACCCACAAGTACGTTTCTCCCCTTTGCGGCGATTTCACCGGCTTCCCGCCGGTCTATATCGACGCCTCCGACCGGGAGTCCCTGCGTGACGACGCGCGCATGACCTTCGTCAAGCTGAAGGAGGCGGGCACCGACGTAGAGTATCACGAGCTGGAGGGCTTCTTCCACGACCAGGCCCCCCATGTGAAGCTGGTCTACGTACGCCGTATCCAGCATCCTCTCATCATAAAGTTTTTGAACAAGGTGCTCGGCTGATCCGGCCGGCAGAAAATAAGCACGTAAAAAGGTCCGAGGTAATCAGGCTATACCAGCACTGTTCACCTCGGACCTTTGTCTTACCAGTCCTTGTACGCATTCATCACCAGCCGGATCATATCGTCGATGGAGAGATCGAAATCCCGGATTAGCCATTCCGTCATGATACCGACACCCACCCAGGCACGGCAGGCATATCGGTAATAGTCCGTAGGGCTGACCCGGTCCAATTCGACCTTGGAATTGGACAAAATGATTTTCTGGGTAAACATGTCAAAATACCGTCCGGGATTCGACAAATAGAAGGCCTTGAAGAAGCGCTCATTGTATCGGATAACGGAAAAATAATAATACAGTGCTCTTTCCACCCCGTCATAGCGCTCAATTCCCTCGTCGATGACCGTAGTGCTCCACACGCTGTCCATCTTCTTGAGAAGGATCTCATCGATGCCGGAAAAATTCCGGTAAAAGGAATTGCGGCACACCCCTGCCTCATCCACGATGTCCTGCACGGAGAGCTTCGCGGTCTCCCTCTTTTGATCGATGATCAGCGAGCACAGCGCTTCGAAGATCATCGTAGAAACGTCTTTTTCTCTTTTAACTTTCATTCTTTTTACTTGGCAAAGGTGACCGGAACATGGTTGGGATTCCAGTCATGTTTTCCGTAAGTAATTTGGGCGAATTGCTCGGCCGTTCCGCGGTAGATGATCTCTGTCAGGGAGCTGCATTCGAACAAGACCGAATTGCCGAGGTAGGTGACGGTAGCGGGAATCGAGATGCTCTTTAAAGCATAGCAATTACCGAACGCAGCCGTATAGATCGTCGTGACGCCGTCCTCGATGTAGACCTTGGTCAGTTGCTCGCAAAGAAAGAACATGTCATTACCGATGACTTTCAGCGTGCCCGGAATCGTCACCTCCGTGATGGCAAGGCCGACGAAGACATCGTCGCCGATTTCCGTCACGCTTCTCGGAATATTGAGGGTCTTCATGCCCGTGCACCCCTGAAACGCGCAGTTCCCGATGGTTTTCAGGTTCTTCGGGAAGGAGAAGGAAGTCAGGCTCTTGCAGCTTTCAAAAGCACTCAATCCGAACCGGGTAATGCTGTCGGGCAGCGTCAGGGAGGACAGCGAGCAGCAAGATCCAAACGCAGCGTCCGGAATCTCTTTGAGCTCCGCGAGAATGACAACCGTCTTAAGGTTTTCACACCAAGAGAAAGCATAGCGGCCGATGCTCGTGACATTTTTCGGAATGGTAATGCCCGTGATGGAATTGCATTGGTAGAACGCGCTGTCCGCGATAGCCGTTACATCCGGCGGGATGTAGATATACGAATCGGTACAGCTGCCGATTCCGTAGACCACGTGATTACGGATATCGAGCCCAACGGAGGCAATGGCGGGGTCGATACTGCCGCAGCGCGAGCAGAAGCCGTTCACGTAATTATGGCCCAGTGCTTCCCCTTCCGTTTCGCCGCAGCGTCGGCAGGTTCTGGCTTCGGTGCAGGTCGCGTCCTTCCAGTCGTGGCCGAGCGCGGGAATGGAGCCGCCGCTCTGCTTATCGCCGCAGCGCGAGCATTTCACATATTTACTGCCTTCCTCGGTGCAGCCGGGTTCTTTTTCGGTGCCCTCGAGGTCGTATTGGTGGCCCAGGGGAGCGATCGGCTGTCTCTCAAGTACGGTCTTGCATACCTTGCATTCGGTATGCCGGGAGCCTTCCTCGGTGCAGCCGGCTTCGGTATCAATGATCCAGTCACCGGGCGTATGCTCGGTCTTTTCGATTTCGCCCTGTGACACGACCGCTCCGCAGCGGGTGCATTCGGTGTGGCGCACGCCGACCGCAGCGCAGGTGGGCTCGGTATCAACGATCCATTCGCCCTCCTCGTGGCCAAGAGCCGGGACGGGCTCAATCAGATTCGTCTCCCCGCAGACCGTGCAGCTGCAGCAATAGCAGCCTTCCTCGGTGCAGGTGGGCTCGGTAACAAGCTCCTTATCCGAGAACTGATGGCCGAGGGCCGAAACGGTTTCTTCCTCAATTGTTTCACCGCAGTCGCTGCATACCTGATGGCGTTTACCCGCTTCGGTACAGCCGGCCTCGGTATCGACAACCCATTCTCCCGGGGTGTGCTCATGTTCCTTACAGGCTGTAAAGCACAAGAGCACCAGAAGGAGCGCAGCAAAAGGTACAAGCACTTTCTTCATGGCGATTCTCCTATGGTATTCATTTATCTCACGTTCTTTCGAACCGGTTATACAATTATATTATACTACAGCAGCAAATGTTTGACAATCGCGAAACGGCAGGGGCAAAAGCTGCTTCAAGCCCAGTTACGCCTCAGGCGGGCTGACAGATTTTCGTATTATCCTTTTCTTTTTCGGCTGTTCATTGAGATGCGGCGCTTTTTGTGATACAATGATGCGTACAAAGGAGAAATCTGATGAAAGAAAAATGCCTCATCTGCAAGGCCCCGCTTGAGTATCTGAGCGAAGATATCCTCATGGAATGCGCGGTCTGCCGGAAAAAAGAACTCAGCAAAACGCGCTGCGTGAACGGCCATTACGTCTGCAGCGAATGCCACACCAAGGGACTCGACAGCATCTTCGGCGTATGCCTCGCGGAAACGTCGAAAAACCCCTCGGAAATCCTAGGGAAGATGATGCGGCTCCCGTTCTGCCATATGCACGGGCCGGAGCATCACGTCATGGTCGGCGCGGCGCTTCTGACGGCCTACCGGAATGCCGGGGGCGAGCTTGACCTTCCCGGAGCGCTCCGCGAGATGAAAAGCCGCGGCCAGAGCGTGCCCGGCGGCGCCTGTGGCTTCTGGGGCGCCTGCGGCGCCGGCATCAGCGCCGGCATGTTCGTATCCATCATTTCCGGCTCGACACCGCTGAGCGCCGGACCCTTCGGCCTC
Organism: Bianqueaceae bacterium; assembly: GCA_045599825.1. Lineage (GTDB taxonomy): Bacteria > Bacillota > Clostridia > Lachnospirales > Bianqueaceae > JAZQNF01. The sequence continues at coordinate 16,610 of JAZRWR010000045.1, forward strand.
GCTAACCGGATGAGCGCCAAAGCCCTCGACGCCATCGGAACGGTAGGCGGCCCCCGCTGCTGCAAGCGCGATTCCTTCCTGTCCCTCCTCGCCGCCGTCGATTTCGTGAAGGAGCATTTCGGCATAGAAATGGAACGCCCGGACATCGTCTGCGAATATTCCGCGCAGAACAATCAATGCCTCGGCGCGCGCTGTCCGTTCTCGAAAGCAAATCAGCGGCAGCAAAAATGAACCGTAACTCATAAACCTTTTTCCCCGCCGCGAAAGCGGACGGTCATACTCACCCAAACAGCAAAGAAAGGCGCCACTATGATCAAGAAAAAACTTACGGCAGCCATCTGCCTCGCGTTTTCATTCCTTATGCTGCTGAACAGCTTCACCCTGCCCGTCACGGCAGACGAAGGTGCTTTCAGCAGTCTCGCGGATTGGCAGGGCGATCTGGACCCGGATACCCCCATCACCGAGGTGAACATCCCCGGCACGCACGATTCTGCCATGTTCGGCATCGGCAGCGGCCTTTTCGAAGGCGCCGGCTTCGCCCACAATCAGGATCTGACCTTCGCGCAGCAGCTCGCGATCGGCGTCCGCTTCATCGACGGCCGCTTCCTCTATCTCGACAAAGGCAATCTGGACGACACGGAAAACATCTTCTGCTGCCACGACGACTACATCCCCGTCATGAACGGAAAGAAGATTACGCTCAAGGACCTTTTGAACGAGCTCAACAAATTCCTCGACAAGCATCCCACCGAATTCATCTTCCTCCCTTACAAATGCGAGAGCGAAGAGGATATGGATGAAACCAGCCTGAACAATCTGCTCAACCGTATTTTCTACGAATATGCCAGCGAAAACAGCGACCGTTACATGATCGTGCGCCAGGGCGACCGGGTCCCGACCGTCGGCGAAGCCAAAGGGCATATCATCCTGACCATCAACAGCAACAGCGGTATTTTTTCCGAATACTGCAGCATTGCCAATACCTACAGCAGCGGAACCGATAAAAAGGTGAAGGAGCTTTCCGAAGTCTTCGACATCAAGAACATCCGTCCCCTTTCCAAAGAGCCCCGCACCTTCTCCTACAAATCCGACAACGCGCCGAAATCCGACAGAACGCCGCGCCTGATCCACACCTCCTGCTACCAGGCGCCCTTCCGCACCCCCGCAAGAACCTCCGCCGATATCTATCAGTGGATTCTCGGGAAAGTCGACAAGCTCGACGGCGTAAAACACCCGACCTTCTATAAAGGCTATTACTACGGCATCGTGCTTTTCGATTATGTAAAGGAAGAGGAATGCCGCCTCATCATCGAGCTCAACAACCCCATAGACCCGAGCGGCACCGGCTCCGGCACAGAGGAAGGCAGCACCCCAGCCACCGCCACAATCCTCGGCGACAGCGAAAACGCCATCGCAATCGCGGTTCTCATCATTGTATTTGCTGCAATCGCAACCTCCCTGACCGTCATCGGAATCAAGAAAAAACGCAGGAAAAACTGCTGATCTCACGCGACAATAATGGAAAACCTCAACATCATTCTTTTCCTGTGTTTCACCATCCCGCTCAGCATGGCCGTGTTCGTCTGCGGCAAAAAGTCCAAACGCGTCCTGCTGTTCTTCTTTTTCGGAACGGTCATGTGCCTGACCTGCGGTGACCTCGCCTCACTTATCCTGCGATTATCCGGCATGGAAATCGAAACCTATTCGAAGTTCGTCGCACCGGTCATAGAGGAAATCTTCAAAGCCATCCCGATCATCATCTTCGCAGTCGCCTTCAAGCCCCGACGACGAGCGCTGCTCGAATGTGCGCTCCTGCTCGGCGTCGGCTTCGGCATGCTCGAAAACGCCTACGTCATCGCGCTTAACGCCGACCACGTTGTCCTAAGCGACGTGCTGGGCCGCGCCTTCGGCTCCGGCATGATGCACGGCGTTTGTACTTTCGATGTCGGCTACGGCCTGGCCTTCTTCTCCTCCGAAAAAAAGCTCCACCACGCTTTGGCCTGGGGCCTCGGACTGCTGGCCATCTGCTACCACTGCGTCTATAACATCCTTGTTCTTTCACGTTTTGCCGTCATCGGCTTCATCATGCCGATCCTGGCCTTCGTCCCTATCGTGCTTTTGATGAAAAAAGCCCCCGATAATGCCGAGGAAAACTGATCAAACGAAAAACCGGGTTCATCCGCGTGGAATGGACCCGGTTTTGTTGTATACGCTGCTCCACGAAAAGCGAAAGAAAGAAACAGCCGACGGAAGCTAAGAAAAAATCAACCGCACATGAGAATTACTGTCGCAAGCGCAACAAAGAACTGACAGACTACGTTGGAAATTTCAATCACCCAATGCACCTTTGCGTTTTTGAGATTGGAAAGGATGCCGACCAGGCAGAGAAACACGAACAAACAGATTGCCGTTGCACAAAGAATTATCGGCAGTACCACGCCTTTCCTGATTGAAAGCGTAATCAAAGAGGTGTAGATCATCAGATAGCCTACCGCTCCGATCAATACGGCAGCCGTGTTGAATTTCCCGCTTTTGTACCACAGAAGCCCGATGATACCTGACGCGCAGAGCAAAATGATAATCAGCGTCAGCGGTTTTACTCCGATAACATGAGAAACGAGGGCAATGCCGGAAAGAAGGATCCCCGCATTCACAAACGACACCAGATTGACCGGCATCCGAAACTGCATTTTCCCGAGTCCGACGATGAGCTTGACGGTCGGGATCGAAAGACCGAAAATCATCGAAATCACTGCACCGACCGCAAACAGCACATAAGTCGGCGCGCTCATAATTCCACGCATTTTAATCAGGATCGTAATGACTGTAACGCCGTAAAAAATCGGATTGATATAGTCGAATAAGCCGAGAGCAACGGAAAAATGCCCGATGATCCCCGATTCGTTTTCATTGCTGCTCATTGCATTTCTCCTTTTTTAAACACTGCCTTCAGAATTCGGCTTGTGCCGTATTCGTCAACCCATGTTTCCTCTTCGGATACTTTCGTTCCGTTTTCATACCAGCCGACGAAACAGAAGCCCTCGTCGGGATAGGCGAAGTAGCTCTGCTGCCACTCACCCGTCTCTTTCCACTGCGCATTATAGATCGGATTGAACTTCAATCCGACGCATCCGCCGTCACAGGCATACAGCTCAAGCGGCAGTTTATCTTCCCTCTGCGGCGCGAGCGAGCGGATGCTTTTCATCGGGTTACCGGCGGCATTTAAATGCCGAAGAAGCGGGTTGGACCGGGTATCAAGCTCCGTTATATGATTGTTTTGGCAATAGAAATATTTGAGGTTCGGGTTGCGGAGAAGGTCGATTTCCGCAAATGCGTTATCGTTGATATATAGCTCGACCAGCTCCGGATTGTGTGAAACGTCGATCTTTTTCAGGCGGTTCATCCCGGCATCAATGCCTTGACAGGACGGCATTTCGGACACGTCAAGGCTTTCGAGCAGATTATCCTGCACGCCGAAAATGCGCATGGACGGCATATTGTTCGCTTTTACGGCTGTGATCCTGTTATGATAGAGGTCAAGAAAAACCATGTCCGTACAGTCGGAAATGTCGAGCCCGCCTGCGAGCTGACAGTTCCGCAAAGTGATCTCAAAGCTTTTGAGCGGATATATGTCCTCGTTGAAAATGTGAATACCGAGGCCAATGATCTTCCCGTTTTCCATAACGATGCCGTTCGGAATATCCCCGGCTGCCGTTTTGCTCTCGACCGCTTCCACGCTCTTGCTTTTTTCCGTCGTTTCGACACGCCGCAATACTTTCTGATACATATGTACCTTTTCAAGATTTGAGACACCGCATTCATCTTTTACGGCAAAGAAGTCAAGCAGCCGCTTCAACGCAGCTTCAGTTTTCGTAATCAATTCTGGCTTCCTCCGGCGCTGAAAAATCTGTACTCTTGATCTTCCGCCACAGCATAATGATAACGACCGCAAGCGAAAGGACATCGGCGACAGGTTGCGCCCAGATAAGGCCGTCCATGCCGATGATTGCTTTCATTATGAATAAGGCCGGAATGAAGATGATACCCTGACGGAAGATTGAGGCAAGGAGCGCCGGCGTTGCCGCTCCGACCGCCTGCAATGTGTTCTGACAGATAGCGAACGCGCCGATGAGCCACGCCGTACTCATAAGGATTCGCGTAAAATGCACACCCGATTCAAGAGCGGTCAGATCGGTCAAAAAGATTTTGACAATCGGCTCCGCAAAGATCCAGCAAAGCGCGGAAATAACAGCGCAGAACACAAGCCCGAACATCGCAGAGAAACGGATACCGCCGACAAGGCGCTCTTTTTCCTTCGCCCCGAAACAGTAGCCGAGGAAGGGCTGAACGCCGCTTCCGATACCGATACCGATGAGAGTGACGATCATGATGACCTTTGCGGTCACACCGTAGCCGGCGACGAGCATATCGCCGTCAGAATAATTTGAAAGCTGCGAATTGACAACGATAGACGATACGCTGACAAGCAGATTGGCAAGAGACGCAGAAATTCCGACCGAAAGAACGCCGGACAGAATCTGATCCTTCATCGAGAAGTATTTCGGGCTGATGGAAAGAGCTGATTTCCCTTTAAGGAAATAGAGAATATAATATCCCGCCGCCACGGCATTGCCGATAACGGTCGCGACAGCCGCACCGACCACACCCCACTTGAAGCCCAGAATGAAAACCGGGTCAAGAATCATATTGAGAAGATTGCCGATAAGCGTACCGGTCATGGCCTTCATGGCTTCGCCTTCGGTGCGGACGATGGACGAGAAGCAGTTTGAGATCATAGAAAAGATACCGCATCCGATGGCGATTGCAAGGTAATCCTTTGTCAGCCCCACACTGTCGGCGCTTGCGCCGAGCATCACGGTCACATCATCAAGGAATAGCCAAAGGACAGCCATCATAACGCCGCCGACGGCAACGCATGCCCACATACAGAACGAGCTTGCTTTCTTTGCGTATTCTTCCTTTCCTTCACCGAGCGCACGGGAGATGACCGACGTACCGCCTACACCGAACAGTGTGCCGAGCGACATGAAAATCATAAATAACGGAGTCGCGAGTGACACCGCCGTCACTTGAAGATCGTTATGAGTAAGGCCCAAAAAGAAGGTGTCGGCAAGATTGTACACCATCACCATCATCATGGCGATGAGAGCCGGGATACTGTTTTTGATAACAATTTCAGGAATAGAATCTGTCTTGAAGGATTCAATAGCAGACGCTTTTGTTTCGTGATTCAATGGTCGTTTCCTCCGTTGCCAGTCAGTTTTTCCGCGGAAGCAAGCAAGCGTTCGCAATAATTCTCGAACTGTTTCTGCTCTTCCAAGGACAGGCAAGTCATAATATCCCGAAGCCA
>JAZRWR010000046.1:0-17136 GCA_045599825.1 Bianqueaceae bacterium
TGGCCAATAACGCTCGATGTGTGTTATACTCTCCATAGCGACAGAGTCCTCCGTTAGTCATGGTTTAGGGGTAAACACATTCTAACAGATTCTGTCGCTATTTTCATTTGGAGAAAGTCTCACATCTATTGTAACCTTACAATTCGTTTTTTCACGGCTTTATATCTTGATTATCGGCCTATCCTATGTTAAAATATTTTGTTGTAATATATTCTCGCAAGGAGACTGAAAATGGTTGTTATCACGATGAAGGGCGGCGCTCAGATCAAGCTTGAGCTTTATCCGGAGTATGCGCCTGTTACGGTTCAGAACTTTATCGACCTGGCCAATAAGGGCTTTTACAACGGTCTTATTTTTCACCGCGTTATCAAGGGCTTTATGATCCAGGGCGGCTGCCCCTACGGCACCGGAACGGGCGGTCCCGGCTACCAGATCAAGGGAGAGTTTGCGCAGAACGGCGTCAATAATCCTTTGAAGCATACCCGCGGCGTCATTTCAATGGCACGCTCCATGATGCCCGATTCGGCCGGCTCTCAGTTCTTTATCATGCATGAAGATGCGCCTCATCTGGACGGCGCCTATGCCGCCTTCGGCAAGGTCGTCGAGGGCATGGAGACGGTGGATGCCATTGCCGATGTCAAAACCGACTGGCATGACCGTCCCTATGAGGATCAGGTTATCGAAAGCGTAATTGTAACGGATTAATCAAGCTTTTTCGGGAAGGAGGTGAATGAAATGGATCCCTCGTATCAGGCGGTTTACGATCAGCTTTTTTCGAAGCTGAAGGAAAACGGCATGTCGGAGGAGGACCGAAGCCAGGTGGTGTGCGCCTATGAAATGGCTGTCCGCGCGCATCATGATCAGAAACGGCAGTCGGGGGAGCCCTATATCATTCACCCGCTGCATGTGGCGCTGATCCTGGCCGATCTGCAGATGGATGCGCAGACCGTTGAGGCGGCGCTTCTGCACGATGTGGCGGAGGATACCGAAGTCACGCTGGATGATATCCGGCAGACCTTCGGAGAAGAGGTTTCCGCGCTGGTGGACGGTGTGACCAAGCTGAAGCATCTGTCCTACAAGGCCAGTGACAAGGCGGAGTCCCAGGCGGAGCTTCAGGCTGAAAACTACCGCAAGATGTTCCTCGCCATGGCCAAGGACATCCGCGTCATTCTGATCAAGCTGGCGGACCGCCTGCACAACATGCGGACGCTTGAATACAAGAGCCATGAAAAGCAGCTGATCAAGGCGCGTGAGACACTGGACATCTATTCGCCTATTGCCAACCGTCTCGGTATCAGCAAAATCAAGGTCGAGCTGGACGATCTTTCCCTGAAATATCTGGAGCCTGAGGCCTATTACAATCTGGTCGAGAAGGTCCAGGAGCGTCTGGAGGAGCGTCAGGAATCGCTTTCGTCTACGGTCGAGGATATCCAGCGCGCGCTGGATGAGGCCGGCATCAAGGCGAAGGTCAACGGCCGCCGCAAGCATTATTTCAGTATTTATAAGAAAATGGTGCAGAAGAACTGCTCCATTGATGAAATCTATGACCTCGTGGCCATTCGCGCCATTGTGGACGATGTCAAGGACTGCTACGGCTCGCTCGGTGTCATTCATGAAATGTATACGCCCATGCCCGGCCGTTTCAAGGACTACATCGCCATGCCCAAGGTCAATATGTATCAGTCCCTGCATACCACGGTCATCGGCCGCGGCGGCGAGCCCTTCGAGGTGCAGATCCGCACCTGGGATATGCACCGTACAGCTGAATACGGTATCGCCGCGCACTGGCTGTACAAGGAGCAGGGCTCCGTCCCGGCTACATCGGACGAGAAGATGGCCTGGCTCAGGAAGATCCTGGACTGGCAGCAGGACGTATCCGACGGCAAGGAATTTGTGGATGCGCTGAAGCAGGATCTGGACCTTTTCAGGGATTTCGTTTACTGCTTCTCGCCTGCCGGACAGGTCATCAGCCTGCCCATGGGGGCCACGCCCATCGATTTTGCCTACATGATCCACTCAGCGGTCGGCAACAAGATGGTCGGTGCGCGCGTTAACGGGCGCATTGTCACGCTCGATTATAAGCTGGAGAACGGTGACCGCGTCGAGATCATGACCTCGCAGAATTCGCGCGGGCCCAGCCGTGACTGGCTGAAGATCGCGCAGACCAGTCAGGCGCGTTCGAAGATCAACCAGTGGTTTAAAAAAGAATATAAGCAGGAGAACATTGTCCGCGGACGGGAGCTCGTGGAGCGTTATATCCGCGGCAAAAACCTGCCGGCCTACAGTGAACTGGCAACGCCGGAATGGGTGGAGACCGTCCTGCATAAATACGGCTTCCTGGACTGGGACAGCCTTTTGGCCACCATCGGCCACGGCGGTCTGAAGGAAGGGCAGGTCGTCAACCGTCTGTATGAGGAATACCTGAAGCTGCATCCCATCGAGATCACGGATGAGCAGCTGATGGAGGAGCTCAATCAGAAGAAAAAGGAGCGCGACACCCAGGCGCGCAAGGGGGACCCCATCGTGGTGCGCGGCATTCACGACGTGGCGGTCCGCTATTCGCGCTGCTGTTCACCTCTGCCGGGCGATGAAATCATCGGTTATGTCACACGCGGACGCGGGGTTTCCATCCATCGGACGGACTGCGTCAATATCCTGCATCTGCCGGCCTCGGAGCGTCTGCGTCTGATTGAGGCAGAGTGGGAGAATGTCCGGACTGACGGCAGCACCAAATTCATTGCAGCCATTCAGCTGGAGGCCAAGGATCAGCCCGGTATGCTCGCCGGTATTTCGGCCTGCATTTCCAACCTGGGCATCTCCATCGACCAGCTGACGGCCCGCCGAACCAAGGACAAAACCGGCAGTATTTTCAATATTTCCGTAGAAATCACCGACAAGGAGCAGCTGGAGCTCATGATTTCGAAGCTGGAGTCGCTTCCCGGCGTGCACGAAATCATCCGAACCACCGTATAAGACAATGAGAATGGTAATTCAGCGCGTCAGGCGCAGCTCTCTCACCGCCGACGGTATCCCCGGGGACGCGGCCGGTGCCGGTCTTTTGGTACTGGTCGGCATCAAGAGCGGGGATCTGTCGGACAGGGTTTTTGCCTACATGGCGGACAAGCTTCTGAATCTGCGCATTTTTGAGGATGAGCAGGGGAAGATGAACCGCTCCGTCATCGATACCGCCGGGGAGGTCTTTTTGGTTTCGAACTTTACGCTCTACGGCGACTGCCGCCACGGGCGGCGGCCCGGCTATTCAGCAGGCGCCTCTCCCGATGAGGCCCGCGGCATCTACGAGGCCTTTGTGAGCTATCTGCGCGAGCAAAGCCCTGTGCCGGTCAAATCCGGCGTTTTCCAGGCCGATATGCAGATCGAAACCTGTCTGGACGGCCCGGTTACGCTGCTTCTGGACAGCGAGAAGGTGTTTTAATGAAGGTTACCAGGCTTCCGGTCGGCTATTTGAAGACCAACTGTTATCTGCTTCAGGACGAGGAGAGCGCTGCCTGTCTGCTGGTCGATCCCGGAGATGAGCCCGCGCTCATTCAGGGCGCTCTGAAATCCTTCGGGCTGCGCCCGGAATACATCCTGATTACACATGCGCATTTCGACCACATCGGTGCGGCTATGGCCCTTTGCGAGGCCTACGGCTGCCCCCTGTACTGCGCGTCCGATGAATTCGAGGCCTCTCAGAACGACCCGGTTTACGGCCGTGCCATGCGTGAATTCTATGCCTCCTTTGCCGAGGCCTACGGGCGCTTCGGACGTCCCCTTTCGGAAGGGGATGTGCTTTGTCTGGGGAAAAAGAAGCTTTCGGTTCTGCGCGTGCCCGGCCATTCGGTGGGCAGCCTCTGTTTTTACTGCGCGTCCGACGGATTGCTATTGGGCGGCGATACGGTCTTCCCGGGCTGTCTCGGCCGCGAGGATTTTTATGTGAGCCGAGGCGGTGCGCCCGGCACCCTCGTGAAGGGCATCAAGGAAAAACTGATGGTCCTTCCGGAGGAGACACGCATTCTTCCCGGCCACGGCGAGGAAACGACCGTCGGCTGCGAAAAACATACGAATTTTTATCTGATGTGAGAGCCTATGGAGAAAAAGAGCTTTTCGCTTTCCGCTCCTTCCGAGTGGACTTATGAGCTTTCCACGCTGATCCGCGAGGTCTGGCCCTTTGCGGAGGTGCGGGAGGCGGCGGATGCCCCGGAGCCCCGGAATCGTTTCGTGCTGGCCCCGGACGGCGGAAGCGGTACGCTTCAGTTAGAGGACGGACCGGCAAGAAGCGTGAGCCTTCCGGAGGACGGCTTCATCTTTCCCGGTGATCACGCCAAAAACCGCGCGAAGCAGGTGCTGTTCGATCTGATGGAGGATCCGCTGCCCTGGGGCATTCTGACGGGTGTTCGCCCGACCAAGGTGGCATATGCCTATCTGGAACAGGGACTTGATGCGGAAGCGGTCAGGAATATCCTCTGCCGGCAGTATCGTCTGAGGGAGGATAAGGCCTCACTGTGTACGACAGTCGCCGTGCACGAGCGGGCGCTGCTTTCCGACCATAAGGGGACGGACGTCAGCATCTACCTGGGCATTCCCTTCTGCCCGACGCGCTGCGCCTATTGCTCCTTTATTTCCAATGACCGCCGCGCGTATCAGAAGTTCGGCGAGGAATATGTCGGCTGTCTGCTGCGGGAAATCGAAGCCTGCCGGCCGCTTCTTCGGGGGCGCCGCCTGCAGAGCTTTTATATGGGCGGCGGAACGCCCACCACGCTTTCGGCGGAGCAGCTGGACCGGGTGCTCAGCGCGTGTGAAGAAGCATTTGATTTTCCGGATCTTCGTGAAATTACGGTGGAGGCCGGTCGGCCGGATACCATTACGGCCGGAAAACTGGCGGTCCTCCGGGACCACGGGGTCGGCCGCATCTCGGTCAATCCGCAGACCATGCACCAGGAGACGCTCGACCGGATCGGGCGCCGTCACCGGGTGGAGGATATTTTCGAGGCCTTCCGTCTGGCGCGGGAGGCGGGCTTTCCCGTTATCAACATGGACTTTATTCTGGGGCTTCCCGGCGAGACCCCTGAAATGGTTGCGGCCTCCATGGAGGCCGTCAAAAAGCTGCGTCCGGAGAACCTGACCATCCACACCCTGGCCATCAAGCGCGCCTCCGTCCTCAATGAGGAAAAGAGCTTCGCTGACCTTCGCGAGGAGGCCGGCAAGGTGGAGGAGATGCTGAGCATCTGCGCCGATGCGGCGGAATCACTCGGGCTGGAGCCCTATTACATGTACCGCCAGAAGAACATGGCCGGCAATTTCGAAAATGTCGGCTACAGCCTGCCGGGCTGCGAGGGACGCTACAACATTGAGATCATGGAAGAGCGACAGACCATTCTCGCCCTCGGCGCCGGAGGTGTCAGCAAGCTGTATTTCCCTGAGGAAAACCGCGTGGAGCGCATTCCGAACGTGAAAACGGCTGACGAGTATATCCGCCGTCTGGACGAGATGATCCGGCGGAAGGAGGAAGGAGGCATACTGCTTGAAGGATAACTATCCCCTGATGAACGCCGCCCGCGAACGTAACCTGACCATCGGCGAGGTGCTTTTGACGGCTCTGGACGTTTTCAAGGCACGCTTCGGCGCCTTTGCGCTCCTGCTTCTGATGTTTTACCTGCCGGCCTCCGCGGTGCTTGGCTTTGTGGCCTGGCGTATGCCGGACCTTTCCGCAATCGAGGACCCGACCGCCTACGTGCTGGCGCTGGCAGAGGCTTACATTCCCTACCTTCTCTGGTCCTTCGGCCTGCAGTTCTTTCTGCTGTTGACCAAGCTCGTGGTGACGCTTCTTTGCTCAAACGAGCTGTTTGATACGACCAGGCTCCGCTTTCCTGCGGCGCTGACGGAGTCCTTCCGCAGCTTCATACCGGCGTTCACGGCGCGCTTTGCCATCGAGCTCAGCTTTGTAACCTGTGTCCTTCTGATGGTGACGCTGCTGGCGCTTTCGCCGATGCTGGGCGTTCTGCTCTTTGCACCGCTTCTGATTTATCTGACCTACATCAGTCTGATGCGTCATTCCAGTGCAGTGACCGCGGCTTCCTCTTCCCTGGGCGGCTGGAAGAACACGGCCTTCTGCTCGATGCTGTACCGTGAAACCTTCTGGAAGAGCCTCTTCAGCTGGATGGCTCTTTGCGCGGTCGTCATTTTGCCGCAGCTGCTCCTGAATTTCCTGGCGACCTTCTGCCTGGATTTCATAGCGAGCCCGCTGTGGGCCGAGATCGCCGCCTGCCTTTTGAGTGCGGTGCTGTCCGTCTTTGATATCTTCCTGGATATCTGTGCCGTTATCTTCGTCAACAATTACGTGCTGCTCAGAAGAGCCGCCGAGGATGAAGGTCAAAACGGCGAAGACTAAGGAAAAACAGTTGACACGAAGGCCATTTTCCGTGTATACTGTTATGTCGAAAATGCTTAATAATGAACACATATTAGTTAAGGAGAAAAGAAATGAGCAATTCTTATGAGAAGCTGGAAAACGGCATGGTAAAGGTCCGTATGGAAATCGCTGAGGCTGATTTCGAAAAGGCCTGCGAGCGTGCCTACAATAAGCAGAAAGGCAAGATCAGTATTCCCGGTTTCCGCCAGGGCAAGGCTCCCCGCAACATGATCGAAAAGCTGTACGGCAAGGATGTTTTTTATGAGGATGCTATCAACAGCCTGCTTCCCGAGGCTTATGAAGCGGCTATCACCGAGCTTGAGCTGGATGTCATGAGCTACCCCACCAATATTGATGTCGAGCCCGTTCTGGCCGGCGCTCCCGTTGCGGTTACCGCCGAGGTCGCTGTCCGCCCTGAGGTCAAGCTGTGCAAATACCGCGCTATGAAGGTCGCGAAGGAAGAGGTCGAGGTTACGGCTGAGGATATCGAGGCCGAGCTTAAGAAGAATGCCAATAAGAACTCCCGTCAGGTCTCCGTTGACCGTGCGGCCGAGCTTGACGATACCGCCAACATCGACTATGAAGGCTTTGTGGACGGCGTTGCCTTTGAGGGCGGCAAGGATACCTCCTATGACCTCAAGCTGGGCAGCGGCAGCTTCATCCCCGGCTTTGAGGAGCAGGTCGTCGGTCATAAGGCCGGTGAAGAATTCGACATCAACGTTACCTTCCCCGAAGAATACCATGCGGAGGATCTGGCCGGAAAGCCTGCTGTCTTCAAGATCAAGCTGAACTCCGTCACCGTTACCGAGCTGCCTGAGCTCGATGACGATTATGCCAAGGACTTTACCGAGTTTGAAACGCTTGACGAGTACAAGGCTTCCCTGAAGGAAGAGATCCTTTCCAAGAAGCAGGAAGAGGCCGACAGCAAGCGCTTTGAAGCCATCATCGACAAGATGATCGACAAGTGCGAGGTCCAGCTTTCCGACGCGATCATCACAACCCGTGCCGAGCAGATGATCGACGAAATGGCTCAGAACCTGCAGTATCAGGGCCTTTCCATCGAGCAGTACATGCAGTACATGGGCACCGACCGCAACGGCCTGCGTGAGCAGATGAAGGAGAACGCCGAAAAGAATGTCCGTACCGACCTGATTGTTGACGCGGTCATGAAGGCCGAGGGCGTTGAGGTTACGGAAGAAGACATGGAAGACTTCTATACCGATCTTGCCAAGCAGTACAATATGGAAGCTGCCAAGATCAAGGAATACATGGCCGGTCAGGAGGATCAGATCAAGAAGGATCTGGGCCGCCGCAAGACCGCTAAGCTTCTGAACGAGGCTGTCAAGTTCTGATAATTTCACGAAAATGACCAAGAAACTGTCCCCGGCAAGCCCGGGGACAGTTTATCAAACCTAAAAGGAGGACTCTATGAACAACGCATTAGTACCTTATGTTGTCGAGGAAACCAACCGCGGAGAGCGTTCCTACGATATCTTTTCCCGTCTGCTGAAGGAGAGAATCGTCGTGCTTTCCGAAGAAGTCAACGAAGCCACCGCCAGCCTGATCATTGCGCAGCTTCTGTTTCTGGAATCCGAGGACCCCGAAAAAGACATCCATTTCTACATCAACAGCCCCGGCGGTTCGGTCACGGACGGCCTGGCTATCTATGACACCATGCAGCTGATCCGCCCTGATGTCTCTACTATCGTCATGGGCATGGCGGCCAGCATGGGCGCCTTCCTTGCCTCCGGCGGCGCCAAGGGCAAGCGCTACATCCTGCCCAACGCCGAAATGATGATCCATCAGCCCTCCGGCGGCGCCCAGGGTCAGTCCAGCGACATTAAGATCGCGGCTGACCACATTCTGCGCATGAGAGAGCGCCTGAATCGCATCATGGCCGAAAATACCGGTAAGCCCCTTGAGGTCATCGCCGCGGATACCGAGCGCGATAACTGGCTGACCGCAGAGGAGGCCGTCGAATACGGTCTCGCCGATTCTATCATCACCAAAAAGTGAGGTAAGCCCCTTGTCTCTCAATTCTGACGAAAAAAACATCCGCTGTGCCTTTTGCGGAAAGCGAAGCGGCCAGGTCCGTCAGCTGCTTTCCAACGGGAACGGCGTTTATATCTGCGATGAATGCGCCAAAATGTGCTGGGACATTGTCAAGCATGATGCGGAAGAGGAGGGGGAGTCCTTCTACGCCGGAGACAATCTGAAGCCCCGCGAAATCAAGGAGTTTCTGGATGAGTACGTCATCGGTCAGGACGCTGCCAAGCGGGCCCTGTGCGTGGCGGTCTACAACCACTACAAGCGCGTAAAGGCCCTGCAGGAGGGGGATCTCAGCAATGTGGACCTGCAGAAGAGCAATATTCTGCTGATCGGCCCCACCGGTTCGGGCAAGACTTATCTGGCGCAGACCCTGGCCCGCATCATCAACGTGCCCTTTGCCATCGCCGATGCCACCACGCTGACGGAGGCCGGCTATGTCGGTGAGGATGTCGAAAACATCCTCCTGAAGCTGATCCAGGCGGCCGACGGCGATGTGGCCCGCGCCGAGCACGGCATCATTTACATCGACGAAATCGACAAGATCGCCCGCAAGAGCGAAAACCCCTCCCTGACGCGTGACGTCAGCGGAGAAGGCGTTCAGCAGGCACTTCTGAAAATCCTGGAGAGCACGGTCGCGGCTGTCCCGCCCACCGGCGGACGCAAGCACCCGCTGCAGGAATATATCTACATTGACACCTCCAACATCCTCTTCATCTGCGGCGGTGCCTTTGACGGTCTTGACAAGATCATCAAGGCCCGCACCGATGTGAAGACGATGGGCTTCAATGCAGCCCTGGATGAGACTCAAAAGCACAAGGATTCCGAGATCTTCCGTGAGCTTCTGCCGCAGGATCTTCTGAAATACGGCCTGATTCCCGAATTCGTCGGCCGGCTGCCCGTGTCGGTTTCACTGGACGGGCTGGAGGAGGAGGACCTCGTCCGCATTCTGCAGGAGCCGAAAAACTCGCTGGTGAAGCAGTATCAGGCCCTGTTCGAAATGGATGGCGTCGAGCTTGAGTTCACGCCGGAGGCGCTGCGCGAGGTGGCTCATCTGGCCATGGAGCGCGCTACCGGCGCCCGAGGCTTAAAGTCCATAATGGAAAAGACCTTAAGCGACCTGATGTTTGAAATCCCCTCCGAAACTGCGGTTACCAAGGTAGTCGTGACGCCTGAGGCCGTACTCGGCAGCAAGCAGCCTCTTCTTCTGTACGGAGAACGGGAATGAATATCCAGAACGCCAAGCTGAGCTGCGTGGCGGGCTCGGAGAAGCAGTTTCCGCCCGAGCAGCTGCCGGAAGTCGCCTTCGTAGGCAAGTCCAACGTGGGGAAGAGCAGCCTCATCAATGCGCTTCTTCAGCGCAGCAATCTGGCCCGCACCTCTTCGGCGCCCGGAAAGACCCGCACCGTCAATTTCTACAATATTGACGGCGCGCTCCTTTTCGTGGACCTGCCCGGCTACGGCTACGCGAAGGTTTCACGCGAAGAGCAGCTGAAGTGGGGCCGCGTCATCGAAAACTACCTCAATAAGCGCTCTGTGCTGGAGAAAGTCCTGCTGCTGGTGGATATCCGTCATGACCCAAGCGCGGACGACAAAATGATGTACGAATGGCTGAGCTACTATCAGGTTCCGACCGTGGTGGTGGCCACAAAAAGCGATAAGCTGAGCCGCGCTCAGGTTCAGACCTCCCTAAAGCGCATCCGGACCGTTCTGAGCTGCCCGGAGGAGGTTCCGCTGCTCGCGTTTTCGTCCGAGACGAAGAGCGGCCGTGAAGAGCTGTGGGAGCTGATCAGGGAGAGCTGCGGAATCGCCGCCGATACACAGGATACCGAATGAAATGGACAGCCAACTTTCTGAAAACAAACTGATTCTTCTCTATCTCATCCGGGAAAAGGACAATATCACCTCGGCCGAAATGACCGACTTCGTCCTCTTCCGCGGATATATGGATTATTTCTCGATGGCCGGCTACCTGACTGAGCTGATCGAGAGCAAGCTGGTCCTGGAACTGTCCCGGGACGAGCACTTCTACTACACCCTGCACCCGCGCGGCATCGAGGTCGTCGAAATGTTCCGCGCACGTATCCCGCACAGCATCCGCGAGGAGATCCGCAGCTACGCGCAGAACGCGTTCCTGCACGGGTCGCCGCTGATGGAGGCGCTGGTCCGCACCGAGGAAGAGAGCGGCGGCGTCCGGGTCAACTGTCAGGTAAAGGATTATGACCGCGTGGTGATGGAGCTCAGCCTCAAAGCGGAAAGCGACGAGGAGGCCGCCGTCATGCGCGACAACTGGTATAAAAAAGGCATGCGCATCTACTGGAATCTGCTGCGCGACATCGGCGGCAAGAAGAATGAGGACATTCTTCCCAGGGATGCGGAAACAGGAGGAAACGATGCTGACACAAGCGCCCCGAGGAACGTATGACTTTTACGGCAGCGAACTGGTCCGCTGGAAAAAGGTCGAGGCCGAAATCGCCAAGGTAACGGCTGAATTCAACTTCAAGGAGATCCGCACGCCCATGTTCGAGCATACGGAGCTCTTCCAGCGCGGCATCGGCGATGCGACGGACGTCGTCCAGAAGGAAATGTACACCTTCGAGGACAAGGGCGGCCGCAGCATTACCCTCCGTCCCGAAGGAACGGCCGGCGCCGGCCGCGCCTATCTGGAGCACAGCCTCTTCGCTGAGCCCCAGCCCACCAAGATCTACTACATCGATCAGTGCTTCCGCTACGAAAAGCCTCAGGCCGGCCGTGACCGTCAGTTCACGCAGTTCGGCTGTGAAATTTACGGCGCCTCCGATCCCTCGGCCGATACCGAGGTCATGGCGATGGCCTACACCCTGCTGGTGCGCCTGGGCATTTCCAATGTGACCCTGCACTTAAACAGCCTCGGCTGCCCGGAGTGCCGCGCCCGCTACAATCAGCTGCTGACCGATTACTTCACCTCCCGCAAGGAAGAGCTGTGCGGCACCTGTCAGGAGCGCCTCGGACGCAATCCCCTCCGCATCCTCGACTGCAAGAGCCCCGTCTGCAAGGAGATTGTCAAGGGAGCGCCTTCCACGCTCGACAATCTGTGCGATGACTGTAAGGCTCATTTCGGGGGAATCCGGAAAAACCTCACGGCCATGGGCATCCCCTTCACGGTGGACAGCTCCATCGTCCGCGGTCTTGATTATTATACCCGCACCGTTTTTGAGTTCGTCTGCAACGATATCGGCGCGCAGGGCACGGTCTGCGGCGGCGGCCGCTACGACAATCTGATCGAAGAGCTGGGCGGCGATCCGACGCCCGCTGTCGGCTTCGGCATGGGCATCGGCCGCGTGCTGCTCGCGCAGGAGGCCCTGTACGGCTCCTTCGTCGAGGCGCCCAAAATCGACCTTTTCATCGCGGCAATGGGCGATGAAGCCCGCGTTGCCGCCAATGCGCTGGCCTTCCGGCTGCGCGGACTGGGCGCTTCTGCCGACATTGATCTCCTGGGCCGCAGCGTCAAGGCCCAGATGAAATATGCCAACAAGTTAGGCGCGCGCTTTACCATGGTGCTGGGCGAAAATGAACTTGCGGCACAGTCGGCAAATCTTAAAAATATGGCCACAGGCGAGAGCACGCAGGTCAGCCTCGGTAATCTTGAGGCTCTGCTTGCGGCCCTCTGCTAAAGGCTTCTGGAGGTTAATATGGAAGAATCATTAAACGGCTGGAAACGGTCGCTGTATTGCGGGAAAGTTACCAAAGAGAATATCGGCGAGACCCATACCTTTATGGGCTGGGTCCAGAAGCAGCGCAACAAGGGCAGCCTCATCTTCATCGACCTGCGTGACCGCACAGGCCTGGTCCAGGCGGTGCTTTCCCAGGAGGAGACCGACGCGGCGCTCTTCGAAAAGGCATCCACGGTCCGCACCGAGTTCGTGCTCGCCATCCGGGGCACCGTTGTCGCCCGTGAAGGCGCGATCAACGAAAAGCTGGCTACCGGCGATATCGAAATCAAGGTCAGCGACCTGAAGATCCTCTCCCAGGCCAAGACCACGCCCTTCCAGATTCTGGATGAGGTGGAAACCAAAGAGGATCTGCGCCTGAAGTACCGTTATCTGGACCTTCGCCGCCCCTGCCTGCAGAACAATATCGTCCTGCGTCACAAGGTCGCCATGGCCCTGCGCAGATATTACGATTCCGAGAACTTCCTCGAAATCGAGACCCCCATGCTCATCAAGAGCACGCCCGAAGGCGCGCGTGACTATCTGGTACCCAGCCGCGTCCATCCCGGCAATTTCTATGCGCTGCCTCAGTCTCCCCAGATGTACAAGCAGCTCCTCATGATCGGCGGCATGGACCGTTACTTCCAGCTGGCCCGCTGCTTCCGCGATGAGGACCTTCGCGCGGACCGTCAGCCCGAGTTCACCCAGGTCGATATCGAGATGTCCTTCGTCGAGGAAGACGATGTTATGAGCGTCAATGAGCGCGGTCTGGCCGCCGTCTGCAAGGAATGTGTCGGCTGGGACGTTCAGCTGCCCATCCGCCGCATGACCTGGACCGAGGCCGAGGACCGTTACGGCTCCGATAAGCCCGATCTTCGCTTCGGCATGGAAATTTCCGATATCAGCGCGCTGGTCGCCGAGTGCGGCTTCGGCGTTTTTGAAGACAGCGTCAAGAACGGCGGCGTGGTCCGCGCCATCGTCGCGCCGAACAGCGCTCAGACCCCCCGCAAGCAGATCGACAGCCTGACCGACATCGCGAAGCTCTTCCGCGCCAAGGGCCTGGCCTACATCGCCGTCGAAGAAAGCGGCAGCCTGAAGAGCCCGCTGACCAAGTTCATCGCCGAAGACAAGATGAATGAGATCCTGAGCTTCCTGGGCGCCGGCAAGGGCGACCTGGTTCTGATCGTGGCCGATAAGCTGCCCATCGTCCGTACGGCTCTCGGCCAGCTGCGTCTCGAAATGGGCCGCCGTCTGAACCTGATGGATCCCAACAAGCACGAGTTCCTGTGGGTAACCGAGTTCCCTATGTTCGAGTACAGTGAGGAAGAAGGCCGCTTCATGGCCATGCATCATCCCTTCACCATGCCCTTCGAAGAGGATATTCCCTATCTGGAGAGCGATCCCGGCCGCGTCCGCGCCAAGGCCTACGACATCGTTCTGAACGGTGTTGAGCTGGGCGGCGGTTCCATCCGTATCCATCGCAGCGACGTGCAGGAGACCGTCTTCCGCGCCCTCGGCTTTACGATGGAGGAGGCGCGTCAGCGCTTCGGCTTCTTCATGGGTGCCTTCTCCTACGGTGCACCCCCCCACGGCGGCATGGCCTTTGGCCTGGACCGCATGATCATGCTGATGTCCAACTCCGACAGCATCCGCGACGTGATCGCCTTCCCGAAGATCAAGGACGCGTCCGACCTGATGAGTGATGCGCCGTCCACCGTCGACGACAAGCAGATGAAAGAGCTGTCCCTGAAGTGGGATATCGAGGAATAAAGCTTTCCGAGCCCTTTCCGCCGTGAAAAGCGGGAAGGGCTTTTCCTGTCTTGACGGGCTTGCGGGCGTATGCTATAGTGCCTGTGAACCAAATATGATCCGCCGGAGGTATGATTCGTGAAGCATTTTAAGATGAATGACAATCTGACTTATGTGCCGAATCCTCATGTCTTTAAAAACGTATTTTTGATCAAACTGCCCTCGCCGGGCGCTTTGCCGAAGTACGACAGGATCAAGGACCGTCTGCCGGAGCCCGTCTGGGACGGTCACGAGGATGCCCTGGGCGCCTACGATTACGCCTGGAAGATAGCTTTCGGGAACCTGAGAAAGGCTAAGAAGAGCGCGGGCTTCGTTTCGGATTTTATCGACACGGCCTTTAACGGCTACCTCTTTATGTGGGACTCGTCCTTCATTGTCATGTTCGGCAAGTATGCGAGCCGCATTTTCGACTTTCAGCGCACGCTGGATAATTTTTATTCGCATCAGCATATCGACGGTTTTATCTGCCGTGAGATCTGCGAGACCGAGCCGGGTGCGCAGTTCAGCCGCGACGATCCTTCCTCTACCGGCCCCAATATTCTTCCCTGGGCCGAGTGGGAGTATTATCAGTCAACGGGCGATCTGACCCGTCTGAAGCAGGTTTTCGACCCGCTGCTGGCCTATCACAACTGGCTGCGCCTGTACCGCAGCTGGCCGGACGGCACCTACTGGTCCACCGGCTGGGGATGCGGCATGGACAATCAGCGCCGCATGCAGCCGGGCTACGATGTCAGCTATCACCACGGCTTCATGAGCTGGATCGATACCTGCTCGCAGCAGTACCTGAGCGGCACAGTGCTTCTGGAAATCGCAAAGATCCTCGGCCGTGAGGATGAGGTGGAATGGCTGAAGGAGGAGCATGAGCTTCTGAGCCGCTTCGTCAACAGCGAGATGTGGGACGAGGAGCGCAAGTACTATTTTGACCGCTACCGCGACGGCTCCCTGTCAGAATTCAAGACTGTCGGTGCCTACTGGGCTCTTTTGGCCGGCCTCGTACCTGAGGACCGCCGGGACGCTTTTGTTGCGCATCTGGACAACGAAGCGGAGTTCAAGCGTCCTAACCGCGTTCCGACCGTCTCGGCCGATACCCCCGGCTATGACCCGGAGGGCAGCTACTGGATGGGAAGCGTATGGGCCCCGACCAACTATATGGTGCTTTCCGGCCTGCGCAAGTACGGCTATGACAAGCTGGCCCACGAAATCGGCCTGGACTGCGTCACAAACGTCGCCAGGGTCTTTCAGGAAAGCGGCACGCTCTACGAAAATTACGCGCCGGAGCGTGCGGCGCGCGGCAACCAGTCCAAGCCTGCCTTTGTCGGCTGGAGCGGCCTGTTTCCCATCTCGATCCTCTTTGAATATGTTTTCGGCCTGACGCCCAACGCCCGCGAGTCCGTCATCGACTGGGATATCCGCCTGACGGAGCGCCACGGCGTACGCCGCTATCCTCTGGGTGATGCCACGCTGGAGCTCATCTGCGAGGCGCGCTCATCCGAGGAAGAGGAGCCCGTCGTCACGGTCCGCTCGGACAAGCCCGTGACGGTCAGACTTCACTGGAAGGGCGGCGAAAGGACTCTTTCCGTATCGTCGGAGCAATGAGGCATTTTGCGATTCACCGAGCAGCAAGACGGGTTGACAAATCAGCCCGTCTTCTTTATAATTTCTTTAACTTCTTTTCGTGAAAGGAATATGAATATGAAAAATTACTCCCGAGACACGGCCCGCTGGGTCGTTAAGCACCCCGGTTGGCAGGCTACCCGCGCCGAGCATGATACCTACAACCTGTTCTGGCTGGGTCAGAACCTGCTGTGGGGCTTCGCCGGCATGGTGGCGACCTTCCTGACGGACCTCGGCATCGATGCCGTGACCGCAGGCGCGCTGCTTTTGGCTCCCAAAATCTGGGATGCCATCAACGACACCCTTTTCGGCTACATTGTTGACCGCTATACCTGGAAGAACGGGGAGAAATTCATGCCCTGGATCAAGCTTGGCGTAGGCGGCGTAGCCATCGCGGTCATCGCCATGTTCTTCATTCCGAGCGGCTTAAGCCAGGGCTGGAAGATCGCCTGGTTCATGGTCGGCTATATCATCTTTGATATCTTCTATACGCTGCTGGATGCGCCGGCCTTCTCCATGTCGACGGTGATGACCTCCGACATTCAGGAGCGTACCGCCTTCATCTCCGGCAACAAGCTGTGGGCTATGGTCGGCGGCGTTCTCTCTACCGTTCTGATCGGCGTGATCCGCTCCAAGATCGGCTGGGGCTGGGCTGCAGTCGTATTCTGCGGCATCGGCGGCCTGATGATGATTCCTTACCTGTTCACCGGTAAGGAGCGCCGCGTCATCAGCGAGGACGAGAAGGAGGAGAAGTACACCTTCCGTCAGATGTGGAATTACCTGAAGGCCAACGGCCAGCTGACCGTCTGCCTGATTGCCTTCTTCATTTTCGGCATGACCTCCATTGAAAGCACCATGAGCCTTTACCTGGCCCGTATCTGCCTCGGCGGTGAAGGGAATTCCATGTATATTGCCGCGGCGGTCGCCATTCCCGTTATCATTGTCTCGGCTCTTATTCCCACCATCGCCAAGAAGGTGGATAAGTTCTGGATCCTGGTCTTCGGCCTTCTGAGCTCCGTCGTCATCGGCATTGCCGCGTGGTTTGTGGGCTATAACAACATGATCAGCGCGCTGATCTTCATCGGTCTGAAGTGCATGGGTATGGCTGTCTGGCAGGTCATCATCTACATGCTCGTGGCGGATACGATCGAGTACGGTCATTACAAGTCCGGCACCCGCGCCACCGGCATTACCTTTGCCCTGCAGTGCTTCATCGCCAAGATGAAGAATGCTTTCCTGGCTTCCTTCGTTCTGTTCATGCTCGGCTTCATCGGCTTCGTGGAAGGCGAAAACGCGGTTCAGCCCGCCGGCGTTGCGGACGGTCTGTTCGGTATGTTCATCTTTATTCCGATCGTCGGCTACGTGGTAGCGCTTGTGATCCTGCTGGTCTTCTACAAGCTGCGCGATAAGTCCGTTCAGGTTATGGCTAAGTACAATAACGGCGAAATCTCCTACGAAGAATGTATGGCTGAGATCGGCGATGCATTCGGCGAGCCCGCCATCAGATAATCAAACAAAAAAATACTCTCATCCCCGCCGTATGATATGTACCCAGTTTTCTGGACACAT
>JAZRWR010000047.1:0-4394 GCA_045599825.1 Bianqueaceae bacterium
ATGAGAGAGTCTCCCGGACTGCTGCCCGGAAGACTCATTTTCTTAATATGCGATAACCGAGGTAACGGTATAGCCGTCCAGAGTCTTGCGGCCCTCGAGCGCTTCAAGCTCGATAAAGAAGGCAAGAGCCGCAACACTTGCGCCCTGCTCCTCGACCATTTCTACGATGGCTTTGGAGGTGCCGCCGGTCGCGATCAGATCATCGATGATGACGACCTTGTCTCCGGGCTTTAAAGCATCCTTGTGCATTTCGAGCACATTGGAGCCGTATTCCAGCTCGTAGGACTTGGAGATGACCTCGGCAGGAAGCTTGCCGGGCTTACGGACAGGCACAAAGCGCTTGCTGAGTGCGTAGGCAACGGGCATGCCGAAGATGAAGCCGCGGGATTCAGGACCGAGAACAACATCAAAGTCGAGGTCCTTCAGCTGTTCACAGATACTGTCGATAGACAGCTTTAAACCTTCCGAGTCGTTCAGAACCGTGGTAATGTCGCGGAACAGAATTCCCTTTGCCGGGAAATCCGGAATATCTCTAACCAATTCTTTTAAATCCATCTTGCACACTCCTTTTTCGGGCTTATGCCCTTCTGATATTTTGTATGATAAACTTGACTCTCGGCTGATAGCCGTAAGTATCAACTTCAGCACAGTAGCACATATCGAGCGGAATCTGTTCTTCCAGCCAGCCGCCCGGACAGTCATCGGCGGAAATACCGAGTGAACTCAATTTCTCTTTCTTAAAGAGAATGGCTTCAAAGCTTTTCCCGCCCTGCTGCAGGGTAAGACGAAGCACCTTGCCTTCAGCGCCCAGCGGACGGATCTGCCTGAGCAGAACGTTCTTCTGAGCGAACAGGGGCCGGGGATTCCCGGTTCCGAAGGGCTCAAGGCAGCTGAGCGATTGAACAGCGGAAAGCGTAAAATCCTGCATATTGACCGCAGCATCGATGGTCACGGTCTCGCACAGCTCTTCTTCAGTCAAACGGACGGTTTCATTCAGGCGCCGGCGCATTTCGTCAACGGCTTCTTTTTCGCGGCCCGGTTCGGCGTGCAGGGAAAAGCCGGCTGCCATGGGATGCCCTCCGAATTTGGTAAACAGATCCGAAACGCGGCACATCTCCTCAAACATGCTGTATGCGGGAATGGATCGGCCGGAGCCCTTCAGCCCCTCCTCTCCCTTCGTCACAACAAAAACGGGACGGTACAGTCGTTCCTTAAGCTTTCCGGCGACCAGCCCGGCAATGCTTTCGTGAAGCTCAGGAAGATAAATCACCTTGACCGGCTCCGGACCCTGCCCGGCTTCGTTAAGAGCGGTTTGAAGCCCTTCTTCCGTCATGCGCTGCCGTTCGCGGTTAAGCTCAGCCAGTTCATTGGCAAGCTTCCGGCACTCGGCGGGATCGTTACCGATCAAAAGATGAATGAACTGATTCTGTGAGGACAGACGTCCGCCTGCGTTGAGCATCGGCCCGATCACAAAGCCTACCGTGTAGGGCGTCAGCTCCTTGACATGTCCGGCCTCGCACAGGGCGCTGATCCCGACCGTAGGCGAATCATTCAGAAATTTCAGTCCGTCGCGGACCAGTCTTCGGTTATCGGCCAAAAGAGGCATGACATCGCAGACGGTACCCAGAGCAGCATAGCCGACCAGCTGCCCGTAAATGCCCTCAGAAAGCTCAAAACGGGCCTTTAAAGCCTCGATAAGGAGCAAGGCGGTATACGCGCCGCAAATGTCGGAAAAGACCGTTTTTGAGGCTTTTCGGTGCGCGTTGACAGCTGCCCGGCAAAGGGGAAGCCGGTCGCTTCCGTCCTCCAGACGCTCCAGCTCATGGTGATCGGTAATAACCAAATCGATCCCTTTATCACTAAGATAATCTGCCCGCTCAAATTCACGGATACCGTTATCGCAGGTGATGGCAAGCTTGATTCCATCAGCCACAAGCTCTGCCGCGATGGATTGGCTGAAGCCGTAGCCCTCGCCGATCCTCTCGGGAATGCGGCAGTCGACCTCGGCTCCCATTGCCGAAAGGCCGAGATACAGGATAGCCGTGGCGCTGATGCCGTCCACATCATAATCTCCGATGATGCGGATGCGCGAGCCTTTCTGAATATGTCCGGTAATACAGCCGACCGCTTCTTCCATATCCGGCAGGTCGTAGGGATTCATGGCGTGGGCGCCGTCGGAAAGAAAGTCCGCGGCTTCGTCAAGGCTCATGCGGGCAGATAAGATTTTGCCAAGCAACGGATTGACCGAGAGCGAAGCGGCATATTCACTTCCGCGTCCGCCTTTCAAAATCCACTTTTCCATGTTTGCCCCTTCTGTCTAAATCAAATACTCATATATTTTAAAGAATTCGTGTTTTAATGTCAATAGCAGAAATTTCGGCAGAGAATGCACGCCTTAAGCATATGAACCCTCCCTCATTCATTTTGCACAGAAAAAGAGCCTTTCGTGCGAAAGGCTCTTTTGGCAGGTCTCATGTAGTCTATGTGAATTACAGCTTAATTACATTGCTAGCCTGAGGTCCCTTGGGTCCGTCTTCGATTTCGAACTGAACCCGCTGTCCTTCATCAAGGGTCTTGTAGCCTTCACCCTGGATAGCAGAAAAATGTACGAATACATCTTCTCCGCCTTCCTCAGAGATAAAACCGTAACCTTTTTTGGGATCAAACCACTTTACGTTACCGAACTTCATTTTCTTCCTCCTAAAAATACCTCATATTATGAGGTTTAACAGTTAAATATGTTAATATTCAGCTTTATATTTGTCAATCCCTTCTTTTCAATTTCATGTATATTTTTTAGCGTTTGATATCTGAAGCGCTTTCTGTTATAATAAGATGTCGCTTTGAAAGCGATGATTTTCACGATAAAGGTTTGTCACATGATACTATCGGTTTCCGGGCTTCAAAAAGAATTTGATGCCAAAGAAGTGCTGAAGGATATCAGCTTCCATCTGGAGGAAAAAGAAAAAATGGCCTTAATCGGCGTAAACGGCGCCGGGAAGACCACTTTTTTGCGTATCCTTTTAGGAGAGCTCGAACCTGATCACGGCTCGCTCAGCCTGCAGAAGGGCATCACGCTCGGTTATCTGCCTCAAACGGCCGACTTCAGCTCCGAGCATTTGATCTATGATGAACTGAAGGAGGTATTCCGGCCGATAATTAAGCTGGAGGAGGAAATTCGTTCTCTCGAAAAAGAAATAAGCGAAAATCCGGACGACGCTCTCCTCGGCCGATATGCCAGATTAAGCGAGGAATTCGAAGCCAAAAACGGCTACGCCATGGAAAGCCGTATCCGCGGTGTTCTTAAGGGGCTCGGCTTCGGCGAGGCCGAATATAAGCTGCCGGTCTCCTCTCTTTCCGGCGGTCAAAAGTCCCGCGTCATGCTCGGTAAGCTTCTTCTGCTGGAGCCGGATCTGCTGCTTCTGGATGAGCCGACCAACCATCTGGACATCGAATCGACTCAATGGCTCGAATCGTATCTGGCCGGCTTTAACGGCGCCTGCATCATCATTTCACACGACCGCTACTTTCTGGATAAGCTTTGTACCAAGACTGTCGAAATCGAACGGGGTGTCTCCTCTGTCTATAACGGAGGATACAGCTATTACCAAAAAGAAAAAGCCTTCCGCGAGGCCGCTGCACTGCGTGCCTATGAGGCTCAGCAGGCCGAAATCAAGCGTCAGGAGGAAATTGCCGCAAGGCTGCGTTCCTACAATACCGAAATGTTCATCAAGCGTGCCCAGAGCCGAGAAAAGATCCTCGAAAAGATGGAGCGTCTGGAAAAACCAATTGCTCTGGACGCCTCGATGAAGCCGCATTTCCGCCCGCAGATCCGAAGCGCTGACGTCGTAGTCGAAGGTGTAGACGTCTCGAAATCCTTCGGAAGTCATCAGCTGTTCCGTAATCTGAACCTGAAAATCATGCGCGGCGAACGCATTGCGCTGATCGGCGCCAACGGCATCGGAAAGACCACTTTTTTCAAGCTGCTGATGAATGAAGAGCCCTTAACAAGCGGCTTTTTGAAGCTCGGTGTCAAGGTCTGCCCCGGCTACTACGATCAGACGCAGAGCTCGCTGCACGACGAATATACGGTTCTTGATGAGATATACAACGCCTATCCCGAAATGACCGTCGGCGAGGTCCGCAATGTCCTCGGCTCCTTCCTTTTCCGCGGCGACGACGTCTTCAAGCCGGTCGGAGTCCTGTCCGGCGGCGAGCGCTCGCGTGTGTCGCTTTGCAAGATCATGCTCAGCGAATCGAATTTTCTCCTGCTGGATGAGCCGACCAACCATTTGGATATCGTCTCGCGTCAGGTTCTGGAGGACAATCTGATTAATTACGAGGGTACCATCCTTTTCATTTCGCATGACCGCTATTTTATCAACCGCGTCGCC
>JAZRWR010000048.1:0-27817 GCA_045599825.1 Bianqueaceae bacterium
ACGCGCGCTCCCTAACTCCCTAACTCGCTGCGCGCAAGAGCTGCTCCGCTGCTCACGCGCGCTCCCTAACTCCCTAACTCCCTAACTCCCTACACACATCGCGCTCCTTGACACCACTCTCCCCGCTTGATATAATTATTACAACTATTTCCCGGGAAATCATCGTCCTTCCCGGTTCTGCGAGGTCGCATATGAGAAAAAAAGATAAGAAGAATCCCCTGATCTGCCCCTCCTGCGGTGCCGCACTCAGCGGTCACGAGGAGTTCTGCCTGGGCTGCGGCGCAAAGCTTGAGCTGCCCGCTCCCCCTCCCGAGGATAAGCCCGCCGAAGGCTGCCCCGAAGACGCGCCGGAAAAAGGCCGCCGCGGCCGCAGAAAAGACCGCAAGCAGCGCCGCCGTCACCGTCGCCTGGTCATCTTCCTGCTTATCCTGCTGGCGCTGCTCTTAGGCGTCATCGCCTACCTGTTCCTGCCGTCCTACCTGAAGAAATCCGTCATGTTCGACGCGGACAACGGAAGCCCGACATACACCAAGCAGGTCTGGATCGGCAAGACCATTGAAAAGCCGGTCGATCCGTCCAAGGAAGGCTACAATTTCCTGGGCTGGACGCTGGACGGCAAGAGCTACAATTTCAACACCTCCGTCAAAGAGGATCTGCTGCTGAAGGGCGTCTGGGAGCGCTTCTACCAGATCACCTACATGTGCCAGGGCAAGGTCGTGAAGGAAGAAACCGCCGTAGAGGGCACGAAGCTCACGGGCTTTACGCCTGAGGTGGAGGCCGGCCGCTTTGAGGGCTGGACCTTCAACGGCAACGCGTACAATTTCGACGCGCCTGTCCACTGCGATATCGTGCTGATCGCGGATGTCACGCCCGAATGCACGGTTTCCTTCGTTGTCAATGAGCAGAACGTTTCCGAGCAGAAGCTCTACGCCGGCGACTTCGTCGCCCGTCCTGAGGATCCCGCTTCTCCGGAGGGCTCTCTTTTCACCGGCTGGAGCCTGAACGGCATCAGCTACGATTTCACCGTCCCTGTGTCCGCCGATATCACGCTGGTGGCGAACTTCCGTAATTACGTGCCGCTTACCGGCCTCTCCTTCTCGCAGAGCCGCATCAGCGTGAAAAACGGCCAGAGCACCGATCTGAAGCTGGTCTTCTCCCCCGCTAACTGCACCGAGACCGAGGGTGTCCGCTTCTATACGCAGGATGCGCACATCGCGACCGTCAGCGAGGACGGCACGGTGACCGGCGTGAGCGTCGGCAGCGTCATCATCTACGCTACGCTGGGCGACAAGATCTGCGCCGTGACGGTTTCCGTTACGAAGTAATTCCCCGAAATTCAAAAAGGCACAGCCTGACTTGATCGCAGGCTGCGCCTTTTTTGTTCTATGCTCGCCAAGTCAATAACGGAATTGACGAAAACCCGCACAAAAGGTGACGGGAAAAGCCCGAATCTCACGGCGGATTTCATGCCGGCTTTCCGAGCGCGGCCGCAGTCCGGGCGGCCAGTCGGGCGTTGTTGTAGACAAGCTGAATGTTGGAGGCCAGCGAGTCGCCGCCGGTCAGCTCCTTGATGCGGGCCAGCAGGAAGGGCGTCGTCTCCTTGCCGTGGATGCCGAGCGCGTTCGCCTCGGCGACGGCCGCGTCGATGGCCTTGTTGATTGCGTCAGCGTCCATCGAGTACTCCTCGGGGATGGGGTTCGTGACCAGCATGCCGCCGCAGAGCCCCAGCTCCTGCTGCACCTCGAAGACGCGGGCCAGCTCCTCCGGGCTGTCCAGCTCGTAATCGACTGAGAAGCCGGAGTGGCGGGTGTAGAAGGCGGGCAGCTCCTTGGTGCCGTAGCCGATGACGGGGACGCCGTGCGTCTCCAGATATTCCAGCGTAAGGCCGAGGTCCAGAATGGATTTGGCGCCGGCACAGATGACCATGACCGGGGTGTGCGCCAGCTCCTCGAGGTCCGCGGAGATGTCCATGGTGGTTTCGGCGCCGCGGTGCACGCCGCCGATGCCGCCGGTCGCGAAGATGCGGATGCCGGCCATGTGCGCGATCATCATGGTGGTGGTAACGGTAGTAGCGCCGTCCGCGCCGCGGGCGACCAGCGCGGCCAGATCCCGTCGGGAAGCCTTCGTCACGCGCGTGCCCTCGCAGCCGAGGTATTCGATCTCCTCCGCGGTCAGACCCGCCTTCAGGCGTCCGCCCAGGATGGCAATCGTAGCAGGCACGGCCCCGTTTTCACGCACGATGCGCTCCACGTTCAGCGCGGTCTCCACGTTCTGCGGATAGGGCATGCCGTGCGAAATGATGGTCGACTCCAGAGCGACGACGGGGCGCCCCTCGGCGATGGCCTGCGCCACCTCGGGATTCACATCCAGATATTGATTGTATTGCATTCAGACTCCTTTCACGAGGGCCGCCTTCGCAAGGGCAGCCTCCCGGCTCAGCTTCGGATTTACGGTCTCTTCGGATTCCATGGCGACGGCCGCGACGCCCAGCGCAAAGGGCGCCCGCGACGCGGCGGGCAGGTCCATCATGTATGCGGCGACCAGGCCGGCCATCATGGCATCGCCTGCGCCGTTGGTCCCGCGGATTTCGGCCGGCGGGTTCGGCAGGAAGCGCTCCTGCTCCTTTTCCAGCGCGTAGAGTCCCCGGGCCCCGCAGCTGATATAAACGTTTTGCACGCCTCTCCCGGAAAAGGCGCGGCCGGCCTTCCGCAGGCTTTCCCGGTCCGTGATCGGGATGCCCGTGAGCGCCTCCGCCTCCAGCGCGTTCGGCTTCATCGCATAAAGCTTCGGCAGCACACGCAGGAGCTTCTGTCCCTTTGTCACCGAGACCGGATCCGAAAAAATGGGACAGCTCACGCTCTCCGCCAGGTACTCCAGCGATTCCTGCGGGATATTGCCGTCCATCACGACACAGGCCGCACCGCGAAGCAGCTCCCGGCAGCCGGCCAGATAATCCGGCGTCACATATTCCGCCACGGCAGCGTCGCAGATGCCCACGGAAAGTTCGCCCTCCGGGCCCTGCACATAGAGGTAGGAGGAGGTCGCAGCGCCCTCCACAGTGCGCGCACAGGAAAGATCGATGCCGAGCGCGCGGCAGCTTTCACGTGCCCAATCCGCGTTCCGGTCCGTTCCGAGTGCCGTCAGCATAAATACCGGGATGCCCAGCAGGCGCAGATTGTGCGCAATATTGCGGCCCACGCCGCCCAGACTCATCGTCACGCGCCCGGGATTGGAATCCCCCGCGCGGATGCCTTCTTCAGAGCGCCCGCCGAGGTCGACATTGATGCCGCCCACGACGACTGCATAGCCTTCTCGTTCCGCCACCTGCCTCACCTCCTTTTTCACCATTATACACGTCCTTGCCCACCCCTGCAAGGAGTGGTATAATGAATGTGCCGTTGCTTCATGCAGTGACTGCGCATGGAAAAGGAAATGAGCCGCCACGCGGCTCTTTCCCTTTTCCCCAATTCCCTTCCCCCGGAGGCTCCCATGACTTTCAAAGCACTCGCCTTGATCCTCATCAGCATTATTTTCCTGTACCGTCTCTTCCTGAAGCTGGTGCGCGTAAAGGCGGCCGACAACCCGATCCCCGATAACGTGTCCGACGTCTATGACGAAGAAACCTACCTCAAATGGCACGCCTATCAAAGCGAAAAGAGCCGCCTGGGCATCCTGAGCTCGCTCGCGGCCTTTCTGCTGCTCTTCTGCTTCATCCTCTTCGACCTCTACGCCGCCTTCGCCGGGCTCTTCCCGGACCCGCCCTTCGTGCAGCTGTTCGCGGTCATCCTGCTGGAATGTCTGAGCGACCTTCTTCTGCTCCCCTTCAGCTGGTACGACACGATGGTCATCGAGGAGAAATACGGCTTCAACAAAACCACCGCTGCCACCTTCATCGGCGACAGCGTACGCGATTTCTTCATTAACCTTATCCTCACCGTCAGCCTCGGCGCCCTGCTCATGTGGCTGCACCGGGACCTCGGCGACTACCTCGTCCTCGTTTTCGCGGCGGTGCTCTTCCTCATCATTCTGGCTGTCGCCTTCCTCTATCCCTACCTCAGCCGGCTGTCCAACAAATTCACTCCGCTCGAGGACGGTGAGCTGAGGGAACGGCTGACCGCTCTGCTTGAAAAATACGGCTTCAGCGTGCGCTCCATCGAAGTGATGGACGCCTCCCGGCGCAGTACGAAGTCAAACGCGTATTTCACTGGCTTCGGCAAGACGAAGACCATCGTTCTCTTCGATACCCTCCTGCAGACCATGACGACAGACGAAATCGTGGCCGTCTTCGCGCATGAAATGGGCCACGGTCTGCACCGCGATACGCTTAAGAACCAGATCCTGAGCTTCGTTCAGATGGCCATTCTGGCCGTGCTGGTCTGGCTGACCGTCCGCACGCCCGCCATCTTCGCGGATTTCGGCTTCAGCAGCGTCAACTACGGCTTCGCCGTAATCCTGGTGCTCTCGGTCGAGTTCACGCTCTTCACCCCGCTCTACAGCCTCATTACAAGCGCCTTCCTGCGCCGCGCCGAGTACCGGGCGGATGCACAGGCGGTCGCCGAGGGCTTGGGCGATGCGCTCATCAGCGGGCTCAAGAAGCTCTCCCGCGAAAACTTCGCAGAGCTGGCTCCCTCGCCCGTCACCGTCGCGCTGGAGTATTCGCATCCCACGCTCAGCCAGCGTATAAAGGCAATTTCCGATTTGCAAGGCCAAGAAAATGGTTGAAATAAAACATAAGCTCAGCATCCGGCCGGAGGAGCACAAGGACTACAAGGACATTACGGTCGAGGGAAATTACCGCTTTTACAACAAGGTCGGTTTCCGGACCTCCTCCGACTTCGGCATTTTCCCGACCGAGGGCTGGCCGCTGACCGAGCCGCGCTGTATGATGTGCCGGGAGACCTATGAGGGCTCGCTCAACGGCATCAGCGGATATATCGTCTACGACATGTATTACAACGCATAAAGAAAAGCCCGGCCTGCCGGGAAAAAACGAAGCCCGCCGAGGGGTGAACGGAATTCACTTTTCGGCGGGCAATTCTTTTATTTCATCAAAGCAAATTTACGCTGTGGGAGAGAAGAAATACGCTGCGTCGGCGCTGAAGATTTCCTGCGCCTCTCCGCCATCAGGCGTGTAGGTGATGATGACGCGGCCGGCGCGGAGAGTTGCGCCGAAGGTATTTATCACCTTCACTTCATCCTTGTGATGCTGGTTCTGGTACACCTCTCCGTCGTAGAAGGTCTTGATTTCGAAGGTTCCGGCAGCTTCCCGATAGTATTCGATACGGAAGGTATTGACAACCGAATTCTCCTGAGGAGAGCCCTTCGCTCCGTAGTAGACCATCTCGATAACACCCTTATCGGCGGCCTGATCGGTCAGCCTGACAACGATGGAGTAAATACCGACCTCGTCAGCGCCTCCGTTGATTTTGGCGATGACCGTGTCCGGGGTCTCGGGCGAGGATTCCGCCGGCGCAGACTCGGACTCTTCGTCCGGTATGGAGGATTCATCCGGGAAGGAAAGCGCGCTCTCCTCGTCCACGCGGCTCTGCGACTGGGACTGTTCGGTGTTTCCGCCGTTCGAACCGCCGATGCAGGCGGTGAAGACAAGCAGGCAGGTGACGGCGCTTATCAGGACAGCTGATAAATACGGTTTCAGTTTAAGCATAGAATCCTCCTTTTTAGGTCAAAAGATGCACGGAAACGATGTTGCGCCAGTGGTTTTCCACGTAGGGCCACTGCTCCTCGCGGTAGCGGAGCGACTCGTCCGTAAGCTCGGTAAGTTCCGGAATTTCGCCGCGCAGATAGCCCTCCAGCCGCGCGCGGCAATGAATGAGGCGCTGCTTCAGTCCGCCCAGGCGGATGTCCTGCACCTCGAAGCCGTTAGGCTTGTTTTCCCGGTGCCAGCGCGCCTCGAAAGCCTGATAGAAGGCCTCCAGGCTTTCCTCGGCCCGGCGGAAATCGTCTGTAAGCGCCGAAAGCGCTGCGCGGTCGCCTGCGGAGTAAGCCTCGCGGACACGCTTGCCGAGGCCGTATTTTTCGGCCAGCGCGCGGCAAAGCATTTCCTCGTCCTTGAACAGGTAGCCGAAGTCCGGATGAGTGCCAAGCGTCTCCAGCCGGTCCGCCAGCGCCGCGAAGGCCTCGCGGCCGCCCTCCTCCGCAGCTTCGTTCAGGATGCCGGTGAAGGGGTCGTCGTAGAGCATGTATTTGTCGACGTCCACAAGGAGATTGCCGCGCTCCTGCGGCGTGCCGGGCAGGTCCAGCAGCATGAAGTCGTCGAAGGCGATGCCGAATTCCTCGGCGAAGCCCGCACGGATGGATGCGTCGTCGCTTTCGCCCTGCGCAAGACGGGCGGCGTAGTACAGGGCCGGCAGGTGCGACAGGCGGGCGCATTCGGCGCCGTCATCGCCCCACATGGTGAGCATCAGATGCCGGCAGCCGTGGCGGCGGCAGGCCTCCACCGATACCCGGAGGGCCTCGATGGAATAGCGGTTGTGCGGCACGAAGCCGAGCCACGACCACAGAGCCCCGGCAAACCAGCTGCCCTCCTTGATCCGGTCGAAAAGCTCCAGGTGCCGTTCGAAATGCGCGGCGTCGTTTTTGAAATAGTCCCAGTAGACAAGCTCGATATTGTCCGGGATGCGGTCGGAAATGTCCGAGAGGATGCCTTCCGGCTCCGCGTCCAGATAATGCCCCGTGGCCAGGCGGAAGAACATGTCGCCCCAGACCAGCATGCGGAGACCGTAGCGTCGGCCGATGTCGGACACGCGCCCCAGGTGCCGCAGGAGTATGTCGGCGCGGTCGCGCTCGCCGAAAAGATCGCGGTAGCGGCCGCGGCCGATGTAGTGGGCCTCGTCCATTCCGATGTGCACAAGGCGCGAGGAGAAGCACTCGCTGATGGAGGCGAACATGTGCTCGATCAGCTGATAGGTCTCCTCGTTGTCGGCCAGAAGGATGTCGTCGATGTCCTGAAGCTTATCATAATGTAGCCAGAAGAGAATGCGTTCGAGATGCGCCAGGGTCTGGAAGCAGGGGACCAGTGCGATGCCGCGCTCGGCCGCGTAGGCATCCAGGCTCTTCAGCTCCTCCTTCGTGTAGCGCCCGCGGCGGTAGCCGAAATAAGGCTCCTCCTTGATTTCGTAAGTATCCTCGATGTAAAGCATCAGGGTGTTGAAGCCCATTCGGGCCAGACGGTCGATATAGCCGCGCAGAAAATCAGGACTTGCGACGGCGTTGCGGGAACAGTCGACCATAACAGCCAGCGTTTCAAAGCTCTTTGGCATAGCTTATTCCTCGGTGTAAGTCAGAAGCTCCCCTTCATCGGTGATGCGGTACTGCACCCAGCGGTGCGTGGCCGGCGGAAGAGTCGGGAGAGGCTTGTTTTCGGTACAGATAAATTCGCGGCAGTGCCGCTGCACCAGCGCGGCGATATCCGCGTTGGGACGGTCCTTTGCGGCCTTCGGGTCATTCTGGCAGGAGGCGACGGCGCAGACGGGACGGAGCTTTTCGATCAGCGCCTCCGTCATCGATTTCGGATCGCCGTGATGCGGCAGCTTGAGAATATCGCAGGGCGGAAGGTCCAGGCCTTCCCATTCGGACGCGTAGACATCGGCGGTCAGACAGATGAGACGTCCGCGGTAGCGGATCAGCAAAAGAGGCCCGGCGATGTTGCGGTCATTGGCGGTCGCGAAGACGGTGTCGGGCTCGACGGGCTTCCCGCGGTAGAGGGCGTCCATCACCTCGTGCTGGCGGTCCGCCAGATCCTGACGAGGGAAGATGACCTCCGCCTCCAGCCCCTCCGAAAGCGGAAGAGGGCCGGCCGAGTATTCGCCGCAGTGCACCCTGTGCTTGCGCGCCTCGCGGATGCTGTCCGCCCAGAAGTTCATCATATGAAAGAAGCCTATACGCTTCTTGTCGCGTGTTTCAAAGGGCGGGCGCTGCCAGCGCGCGTTGGCGGACGGAATGTAGGGCGCCAACAGTGTTTCCACCGGAATGTGCCGCAGGATGTTGGCGCAGCCGCCCACGTGGTCGATATGGAAGTGCGTGAGAAGCATCAGGTCGATGCGCTTCACGCCCAGATCCAGCAGGGAATAGACCGCCTCGGCACGGAGCGAGTCCTTCACGTACTCGAGTGCCGGACGGCCGCAGTCGACGAGGAAAACAAAGTCACGCCCGTCCGCCTCCTGCTGACGCAGCAGGACACTGTCGCCGTCGCCGACGTTCAGAAAATACAGATCAAGCATACATCAGCCTCGCTTCATTGCCTCGTACTGCTCGGGGTGCTCGGCCGCAAAGCGCTTCAGGCGGCGGAGATACAGCCACCACGCCGCGGCGCCGCCCACGATCACGCTGAGCGCAAAGGGAATGCCCACGATCAACCAGTACAGGCCGTATTCGATGCGGTCCTCGACGATGACGGCCATCGCAATGGACGCCGCCGCCAGGAAAAAAGCGAGCCAGAGGTAGGCGACGGGCACCATGCCGCGGTGCTTCTTCGTCAGGAAGAAAACGGCCACGCAGGGGACCGAGCCGATGACGGCCGGCAGCAGGTATTCCGCAATCTGCTGCACGCGCAGTCCGGCCCCTTTGAAGAGCAGCTCAAGGGGCTCCAGCAGGAGCAGATAGGCAAACACATAGATGATTGCAAAAAGGAGACTGAGGCAGAAGGCGTAGAGCAGAAAAGAGCTTCTGGGCTTTCCGTCCTCGGTCCAGAATACGGTACGGCTGAAGGCGTCAAGCTTGCGCTGGAATTTGGAGGGTTCCTTTTTGGCCATGGCGGGTCCTTTCCTAAGGGCGCGTTAATAGTATTAATATCTTACATTGTGACGCGCCCTTGCAATACGCGCTTTGCGCGTATTGCAAGAGATTGTGGTTTCTATGGGCGCGTTAATAGTATTAATATCTTACATTGTGACGCGCACGGGATTGCGTGAATAATAAAGTTTGCAGTGGCGACTGGGCCACTGCAAACAGAAGATTTTGTGTAATTGACCGGAGAATCGGCCGGAATTAATCCTTGGCCAGACCTCTCCAATAGGTCCAGTAGGCCTTTACGTTGGGGTAAGTGACATAGACCTTCTCGAAGTTGGGAGTGGTCAGATGTACTTCGGCAGCGGTCATTTCGCTCTTTGTGAAGACAACGTCATCACGGACGGACCAGGCGCCGCGCTTGTCAAAGCTGGTGTAGCAGCCGCTCTGACCGTCAACACCGCCCATGCAGAACATGATGTACAGACGGGCACCGGCGGGGTTATCGCAGCCGTTGACAACGTAGGAGTAAGAGCAGGCCTGGAAGGCGGTGTAGGGCTCAAGGCCGGTTACCCAGGCGATATCGAAGCCGGAGGAATCACGGTTGTCCAGCTTGGAAGCAGAGGTCAGGCCCAGGGTAGGACCGTTCAGGGAATTGTGAACGGCTTCCACAACGCCGTCGCCGTCGGAAAGCTCGGTCATCTTCATCTGAGAGAAGCGATAGAAGAGCTCGACGCCCGCGTTGTTTTCAGGCAGCTCCATCATGCCGGGCACGTTGGCAAGCTTGCCGGTGTAGGTGATTTCGACATCCTTGCCGAACTGAGCCTTGTACTGCTCAGCCATCTTGTCGCCGTCGATGATGATCTGGGTCCAAAGGGACGCATAAGAGGGGCCGGTGATGTCCTTGGTGTAAATGGTCCACTTCTGGGTATTCTTGCCGGAAGCGTCATAGTAGGTACCGGTATCGACATTGTAGCCTTCTACGATATCCCACCAGCTGGTCAGCGGAACGCCGTCCGGGAACATGCGGGTGTTGTAGAACCAGGGGTTGAAGGAGGCATACAGAGGCATGCCGAAGCGAAGCAGCTCGGGATCGATGTGCTCGCAGATCTGGGCGGGCTTGAAGATGTCCAGATAGTCATACAGGTACAGCTCGTTGTAGATTTCACCGCTGTTGTCCTTGACCTGCAGGACGTCGGCATTGATGTTGCCGGAGTCATGCTCCATGACGACCTTGTCGTTGACGGTGTTGGTATCACAGCTGATGTATTCGATGTTCAGGTCGGGATAAGCCTTCTTGAACTTTTTGCAGGCAGTCTGCGCGTCGGTAGTCGTGGCATAGACGGTAATGGTGCCGCCCTCCAGCTTGGCCTCTTCGTAGAGCTCCTCCATGGTCTTGCTGTTATAGGGGTCTTCCGCCTTGGACTCATTGAGTTCTCCGCCGCCGTTGTTTTTGCAGGCAGCCATGGAGACAACCATCAGAGCAGCCAGCAGAAGAGCCAGCATTTTACGCATTTTCATAGTGTCCTCCCGGTAAAATTTAGTTATTACGTGTCATACTCTTGATGACATTTTACCAAAATTTGTCTTATTCGTCAATGCCTGCGTGGTGCTTTACCTTCGCATATTTGATCAGACGGCCGGTCTCCCGGTTGTAGACGTTCATTCTGGAGGGATGCAGGACGGCCCAGACCTTCTGGTTCATGTCGTACTCGACCAGACCGATCTGGATGGCCAGGAAGTCGACACCGCCGTAGGTAAGGTTGATAAGGGTCTCGGAGCCGGCAGGCTGGCAGGCGTAAACGTTCGCCTCGACGGTGTCCTTGTGGCCGGGATCCTCGGTGTAGAGCTCCAGCATTTCGGGACGGAGACCGAGGGTGATGGGGAATTCGCGGCCTTCGGGCACTTCCTCATCCAGCTTCATCTTGTCCTTGCCGAAGGCGAATTCGCCGATGGGGCTCTTGACATTCAGGGTCTCGCCGTCGAAGGTAGCCGTACCCTCGATGAAGTTGATGCGGGGGTTGCCGATGAAATCGGCGGCCTGCAGGTCAATGGGGTTGGTGTACAGACCGAGGGGGGTGTCGACCTGACTGATCTCGCCTTCCTTGAAGAGGGCGATTTTGGTGGACATGGTCAGCGCTTCGACCTGGTCATGGGTAACGTAGATGATGGTGGTACCGGTTTCCTGATGCAGACGCTTCAGCTCGGCGCGCATGTCGATACGCAGGCGGGCATCCAGGTTGGACAGCGGCTCGTCAAGGAGCAGCAGCTTGGGGCTGGAGGCGATGGCGCGGGCGTTGGCAACACGCTGCTGCTGGCCGCCGGAAAGCTCGTTCGGGTAGCGGTCGCGGTATTCCGCGATACGCATGGTCTCAAGCGACTGCATAACGGTCTTTTCGATGTCATCCTTGCTCATCTTCTTGATCTTCAGACCGAAGGCGACGTTCTCGAATACCGTCATGTGGGGCCAAAGGGCATAGCTCTGGAACACGAGGTTCAGGCCGCGCTTGGAGGGCTCCTCATAGAAGGCGTCCGCTGCGTTGATGATGGTGCGGTCATCCATGGTCATGGTGCCGTTCTGGGGCTTTTCCAGACCGGAAACAACACGCAGTGTGGTGGTCTTGCCGCAGCCGGAGGGACCGAGGAGGGTCATGAAGTCGCCGTCCTCGATGGTCAGATTAACATCGCGAAGCACGTGGTTTTCGCCGTAATACTTATCAATATGCTCAAGCACGATTTTGCTCATAGTGGTTTCTCCTTATAGATGATATATCTCACTTACATGGACTTGCTGACATCGCCGCCCAGGCTCTTCGCGATCTTGTTGAAGACCAGGATGAAGATCATGATGACGATACAGATGGCGTCGGCAACCTGCGGCATGGCCTCCTTCGAGTAGTCGAAGGAAAGGAAGGACAGCGTGTAGTTCTTGGGAGTCATCAGAATGGCAATCAGGTCAAGTTCCTTGGCGATGCTGATGAAGGACAGCAGGAAGCCGGAGAGGAAGCCGTTTTTGCCCAGGGGGACGATGATGGAGATGAGCCGCTTCCAGAAGCTTGCGCCGTTCAAGGTGGCTGCTTCCTCCAGCTCGACCGAGATCTGCATCATGTTAGATGAGCCGGAACGGCTGGCGAAGGGGAAGTGCTTGACGATGGAAACCAGAAGGATCAGCGCGAAGGTCCCGTACAGGGAGGGGATCAGACCGCCCAGACGTTCCTGGCTGAACATGGCGAAGTAAATGGCGGAGAAGGCAACACCGGGCATCAGATAGGGGATGAAGATCAGCTGCTCCGTGAGCTTGCCGTACCACTTGCCGCGGCCGCGGGTGGTGATGTAGCCCAGGAACTGACCGCAGATGGCGGTGATGAGGGACGCGATGATGGAAAGCTTAACGGTGTTCCAGGCCGCGCGTCCGAAGGCCGGGTTGCGGAACAGACCGTTTTGGGCAAAGGTTTCGTTTGGCGCGTTTTCCAGCTCACCTATCCAGGCGTAAAGCGTCAGGTTATCCCAGCTGTAGCCGCCGCCGGGGACGATCTGGAAGCTTTCCATAAGAAGCGTGAAGAGAGGCATGACCATGGCAACGGCCAGGAAGAGGATCAGGAAGATCATCATGGGGACCTTGGCCTTGCCGAGGGGCATCAGGTTGCTGCGGGTGCCCTTACCGCCGATGGTGGCATAGGACTTCCGCGTACCGACCAGCTTCTGGTTGACGAAGACCGTGGCGCAGGCCAGGAAGATCATCAGAATGCTCATGGCGTAGCCGGCGCCCTTGGGCGTTCCGTTGATGAGGTCCTTCATACGGGTGGCCAGCACATAGTACTGGATGGTGTTGCCCAGACGGGCCGCCACGCCGTAGGTTCCGAGGGATTTGGAAATGGTCATAATGGCAGCGGACAGAATGGAGGGCAGAACCAGAGGCAGCGTGATGTCCTTCAGGATCTGACCCTTGGACGCGCCCTGGATCTCGCCCATTTCCTCAAGCTCGGAGTTGATGGAGCGCAGCGCACCGCTGACCATGATATACGCGAATGCATAGTAATGCATGCACATAACCAGGATGATGGCAAAGGGACCGTAGGCCAGCCAGTCCGGTACATTAAGACCGAGACCGGTCAGAAGACCCTGGCTGCCCGAGGTGTTGTTGCGGAAAACGGAAAGCCAGGCCAGAGACTTGCACCAGGAGGGTACCATGTAGGGTACCAGGATGAGCGAGCTCAGAATGCCCTTTCCGGGGATATCGGTACGGACCATCAGCCAGGCCAGAATGGAGCCCAGCGGGACGGAGATGCCGGTTACGCAGACACCGATCAGAAGAGAATGCAAAAGCGGCTCCCACAGAACCGTTTTGGTCAGGGGGCTGGCCAGCAGATACTTCCAGTAGTAAAGCGTGAAATCGCCGATCTGGGCGTCGGGCTGCGTGATACGGATCGAGCGCAGTTCAGCCTTTGCGACCAGGAACGTGTTCTGAATCATGGTAAGCAGCGGGATCACGATGAGACAGAACAAAAGAATCAGAGTAAAGAAAACAATCATGTTGAAGGGGTTTCCGACTACATTCAGAAACTGATTCTTCAAACGCGTTTTCGTCAGCGGGTGCTTGATGCGCACGCTTTTTTCTTTTGCCATAGGTACCTCCATATAACGACCGGAAACGCTTTCGGGCAGGGACTGCGCGCAGCGTCTCCCGGTGAATTATTTGCCAAGTTCTTCCTTCAGGATTTTGTAGACATCGTAAATATCGGTGACGACGTAGTCAGGGGCCACATCGAACTTGCCGATATCCTTTAAGGGCGTCAGCTCGGAATCGATGCGGAAAACGCGGCCGTAGCCCATTTTGCGGGGACCGACCACATCGCGGGAGACGGTATCGCCGACGAAGGCGCACTCCTCGGGCCTGAAGCCGGCCTGGGCCAGCGCGATCCGGAAGATATTGGGATGGGGCTTGCGGTAGCCGGTGATGCTGGATAGGGTGATGTCGTCGAAGTACTGACGGACACCGTATTCCTCCAGGCTGTCAAAAACCTGGAAAAGGCTGGCGGTATTGGAGACGACGGAGACGTAAAGGCCCAGCTCCTTCAGGCCGCGGAGCATTTCGGCGGCGTTTTTTCTGAGCTTGCGGTCGTAGAAGGTGACCTCCCACATGTGGGCGATTTCCTCACTGCAGGCGCGCAGGGCTTCTTTGTCGCAGTCGATGCCGGCGAAAGCAACCTCAGGCCAGTAGTATTCGGGCTTGGCCTCCAGCATGGTCTTCTCGTTCTGCTTTTTGAAGGCCATCAGCTGGGGCTTTACGTGGTTGAGCCAGAGATCGTCCGGCTCGTAGGGAAGAAAAATACCGTGCTCGTTCAGGATACGGGTCAGTGCGAGCGCTGTGGCTTTGTCATTCTTTTCGTCGGAATGAAGGTCCTCCAGCGTTCCGCCCATGTCAAACATTACGGCTTTAATCATGGTCGAAAATTCCTCTCGTTTTTGTTTCTAAAATTGTAACGCAAGCGTTTACGATAATATGCACATTTAGGATAAAGCAAAATAGACAGTTTGTCAAATCCTTTTTAGTGCAGGAAAAGAAGATAGACAAAGACTCCGCAGATGGCCAGGACCAGCATCAGCAGAGCAAAGGACAGGTTCCCGTGCAGGCCCTTGCGGCTCTTTTTGAGCGTTTCCCGCGTCTTTAGGGCCAGGTCCGCGTAGCGCATCTCGCCCTCCTCCTCTATGCCCTTCTTCTCGGCGATTTTGTCGGCGACGGCGCCGATGCGGTAGGACAGACGGTGCGTGGTGCGCTCGTCCTCCTTGCTGAGGGGCTTGTAGGGACGGTCGCGGAAGAGACTCAGGCGAAGGCCCAGGATGCCCGCGTCGGCGGAGTCGGAAAGGGCGTGGCCGAGGATCTTGCCGGCGCGCTCGGCGCCCTTGGCCGCAGGGGC
The DNA here is from genome assembly GCA_045599825.1 of Bianqueaceae bacterium. Taxonomy (GTDB): domain Bacteria; phylum Bacillota; class Clostridia; order Lachnospirales; family Bianqueaceae; genus JAZQNF01. The sequence continues at coordinate 14,664 of JAZRWR010000048.1, forward strand.
CAGGAGCTTGTTTTCGCCGAGGAGCGCAGCCGTTTCGCCGGCGGCCTTTTCAGCCGCCTTCGCCGCAGGAGTAAGCAGAAGGTTTTCGCCGAAGAGGCGGGCCGGGAAGCCGAAAAGCTTCGGCAGCCATTCGGTGAAGAAGGGACGGTACAAAAGCTTCTCCAGGTCAAGCTTTGCCGGCCAGCGGTCTACGTAGACCCTGACGCCGTCCACCTTTTTCATCAGGCAGGTGCGGACAAAGCCGAAATAGATGGCGGCGCCCAGCCCCAGCGAAATGCCGGCGCCCAGAAGCGCTTCGCCGTTCAGGAAATGCGCCGTCTCCTCCGGCAGGGCCACGTTGAAGAAGTCCGTGCCGACATCGGCAATGAGGTTCATGGAGTAGTCCGCGGTGAAGCCCAGGACGCTCAGCACCAGAGCCGAGCCGAAGAGCGCGATGCCCGTGGAGACGTCCACGGAGCGCTTCATCCGGAGAAATTCCGTCTGACGGGTGGGATGCTTTTCGATGAAGAGGCAGACGAAGAGCTTCAGCATGTAGGCGAAGGTGCAGCCGCCGCACAGCATGAAGAGACCTTCGACCGTGCGCATCCACAGGGCGCTGATGCCCTTTTCGCCCAGTACGGCGATGTATTCGAGGATGGCGTCGTGCAGCAGGGTCTTGCTCACGAAGCCGCTCCACAGAGGCACGCAGGAGATGCCCAGGGCGCCGGTCGCGAAGGCGATGCCGAGCAGCATCCGCCGGCGGCCGAAGCCGCGGATATCGTTGAGATTCAGCTGATGCAGCTGCGCGTAAATGACGCCCGCGCACATGAAGAGCACCAGCTTGAAGAGCGAATGGTTGACCATATGCAGAAGCGTCCCGCGCGCTGCGACCGTCGCTTCCTCACCCAGGAGGCTGACCAGCGCGCAGCCGATCAGGATGAAGCCGATCTGCGAGACGGAGGAGCAGGCCAGGGTGCGCTTGAGGTCGACCGAGAAGAGAGCCAGGACCGCGCCCAGCAGCATGGTGACAATGCCCAGGCAGAGCACCAGACTGCCCCAGGTGACATCGCCGCGGAAGAGGCGGCAGCAGAGCACCAGGACGCCGAAGATGCCGGTCTTGGTCAGGATGCCGGACAGAAGCGCGGATGCCGGGGCCGGAGCCACGGGGTGCGCCTTCGGCAGCCAGATGTGGATGGGGAACATGCCCGCCTTCGCGCCGAAGCCCAGAAGGACCAGAACGCCGGCGCCGTACAGGGCGCCCTTCTGCGGACAGGCCGCGGCCGCATCAAACAGCTCGTCGATGGCGGTCGTGCCCAACAGATGCTTCAGCGTGAAGATGCCGCCCAGTGCCAGAAGACCGCCGATGACGGCCACGGCCAGGTAGGTTTCCGCCGCGCGGATGGCCTCGGCGCTCTCCTCCTGAATGACCCACACGAAGGAGGTGAAGGACATCATTTCGAAGAAGATGAGGGCCGTATACAGGTTGCCCGACAGGAAAACGCCCATGGTTTCGCCCAGGGTGACCAGGCTGAAGAAGTAGAAGCGGCCTGTGCGTTCGTGGCCGTTGAAATAGTTGTGGCTCATCAGGGTAGTCATCATCCACATGAAGGCCACAATGGTCGTATAGAGGCGGCGGAAGCCGTCTATTTTGAGGAAGATGCCCTCCCCGGCTACCCAGGCGATGTGAAGCTCGTAGTCCGGATAGGTCAGGAAGGCGATGCAGAAGCACAGCTCGGCCGCGGTGATGACCGAGGCCAGGACGTTGCGCGCGTCAATGCTGCCCTTACTGACCAGGTAGCAGATGACCGCGCCGATTACCGGGAAGAAAAACAGAAACGATACCATGCGCAGCCTCCTTTACAGTCCCCGGACGATGGCCTCGGCGGCCTCCATCAGCTGCCCGCCGAAAAGGCCGAGCAGCAGACAGCCGAGCGCCAGCACGATCATCGGGACCGTCATCAGGGGACCGGCCTCCGAAACGCCGTCAAGCGAGGCTTCGGGGGCGTCCTTGGGGGCGAACCAGAGCTTTGCGGCGGGTCCGAGCATGTACAGCGCCGTCAAAAGGGCGGAGAGGACGATGCCGAAGGCGCCGATGTAGCTCAAGGGGCTTCCCTCCGCGGCGGCAGCCGTTAAGAGCTGCCACTTGCTGACGAAGCCGCCGAAGGGCGGGATACCGGTCAGGGCAAGGGCCGCGACCGTGAAGCAGGCCGCGGTAACGGGCATTCTCCGGCCCAGGCCGCTAAGCTGCGGGACCTCGCTGCGCCCGCTTTGGCAGAGCACCGCGCCGGCGCAGAAGAAGGCCAGGATCTTGATGCAGGAATGGTTCGCCATGTGCATCAGACCGGCGGTCAGACCGTCCTCGGTAAGGAGCATAATGCCGAAGAGAATATAGCTTAAATTGGATACGGTGGAATAGGCGAGGCGCCGCTTCCAGTGGGTCTCGCGGACCGCCATCCAGGAGCCGAATACGATCGTGAAGGCGAAGAGAATGAGCGATACGGTCTGCACCCAGCTGCCGCGCAGAAAATCCGCGCCGAAGCAGTACCAGACCAGGCGGATGACCGCGAAGACGCCGGCCTTGACGACCGCCACCGCGTGCAGGAGCGCCGTCACCGGGGTGGGCGCCACCGCCGCCTTCGGCAGCCACAGATGCAGCGGGAAGACCGCCGCCTTGACGCCGAAGCCCAGAATGCCCAGCATGCAGCAGATGAGGCTGATGCCCTGCCCGTCTCCCGGGGAGGCGCTGATGCCGCCCAGTGCAAAGGCCCCGCCGGCACCGTGGCTGATGAGATACATCATCGCGGCAAAGGCAAAGGCCGCGCCGCCCAGCGAAAAGAGCAGATAGCTTTGCGCGGCGCGGGAGGCCTCGCGGTTCATCGGCTGAATGACCAAAGGCACGGTGACAAGGGTGAGCAGCTCGTAGAAGCAGAACATCGTGAAAAGATTGCCTGCGAAGGCGATGCCCAGCGTAATGCCCATAGCCGCGGTGAAGAAGCCGAAGAACATCGAGGTATAAGCCTCCCTGCGCATGTAGAACGCCGCATAGAGGGCCGTCGCGGGCCAGAGCGTCGCGACGATGCCCGCGAAAAAGCGTCCCAGGCCGTCCGCGCGGAGCAGAAGCTCCAGCTTGTCGGAGAAACGGATGAGCACCAGCGCCCCGGGCTCACCCGCGGATGAGCCGGAAAGGAGCGTCCACCAGACGAGTCCGGCCGTGAGAACACTCACGCCGATACACACGCCGGCTCGCGCCGCATAGGCTTTCAGATGGGCCAGATACAGGTTCAGGCCGGCTATGACGGGGAATAATACCGCCGCCAGCTGCAGATATAGAATCATTTTTTAAATTTCCTTACATCAGGCTTTCCGCCAGCGCCAGGAAGGCGTTGGCCAGCGGGGCCGCGAAGACACCCAGGATCAGGCACAGACCGGCAAGCACCATGATGGGTACCCACATCACAAGGCCGCCCTCATCGCTTCTGGCAGGGGCCTTATATTCTTTGCCGGGGAAGAAGCCGCGCACCACCAGCGGCAGCAGATAGCCGGCCGTCAGCAGGGCGGAAAGCAGCAGCACAACGGGGACCAGCCAGTGGAAGACGGGCAGATTTCCGTCCAGTGCGCCGAGCGCCAGATACCACTTGCTGACGAAGCCGCACAGGGGCGGGATGCCGACCAGGCTCAGAGAAAGCAGCGTATAGGACAGCATGGTGAGCGGCATGACGCGGCCCACGCCCTTCAGCTCGGACACGCGTCCCTCCTTCAGATTGGTCAGGAAGGAGCCGGCCACCAGGAAGAGGCCGATCTTCATCGCCGCGTGAAAAAGCACGTGCAGAAGGCCGCCCTGAAGGCCCGCGGGGGTCAGCAGGAAAAGACCGGTCAGCACGTAGGAAAGCTGACTGACGGAGGAATAGGCCAGGCGTTTTTTGAAGACGTCCTCGCGGTAGGCCATCATCGAGCCCATGAACACGGTCAGGAGGCTAAGCCCCAGCCAGCTGTACTGAACCCAGCTGCCGCGCAGGAAGTCCGCGCCGACGATGTAGTAGATGACGCGCAGGGAGGCCAGGACGCCGGCCTTCGTGATGACGCCGGACAAAACGGCCGAGGCGGGCGCGGGTGCCACGGGATGGGCCGTCGGCAGCCAGCCGTGCAGGGGATACATGCCGGCCTTCGCGCAGAAGCCGACCACACCCAGAAAGACGACGGTCCGGAGGAAGCCCTCGCGGCCCGCTGCCTTGGCAGGGTCCAGCGTACCGCCGGGCACAAAATCCAGGCCGCTCGTAAAGCGGGACAGCACAAAGATGGCCATGAGCGCGAAGAACGCGCCGGCCACGGAGTAGAAAAGATATTTGAGCGCGGCGCGGATGGACTCCTCCGTACGGTCGGCAAGGACCAGCGGCATGGAGAGCAGCGTCGCCATCTCAAAGAACATGTACATCGTAATCAGGTTCGCGGACAGGTCCATGCCGATCAGCATGCCCTGGGAAAAGAGCATCAGCGCATAGAAGAAGGGCTGACGCTCGCCGCCTTGCAGATAGCGCAGGGCGTAGATGCCGGCGGGCAGGAAGCCGAAGGCCGCGACGGACAGAAAGACCTTGCCGACCAGATCCAGCTTCAGACTGACCGTAAGCTCCTTCGTCATCGAAAAAAGCGTGATTTCCGCGGGGTTCAGGACGAGAACCAGAACAGCCAGCACGGCCTCGGCGGAAAGCGCCGAAATGAAAACGCAGTCGGCCGCCTTTTTGCGCTCCTTCAGGAAGCACAGGGCGCCCGCCGCCAGAAGCGGCAAGAGGAGAAGAACGAGTAAAAGCATATTCAAGCCTCCTTACAGTAGATCAAGCCCGTGCCGGAGGAACTCCAGCAGGGAATCCGCGGCGACGCCGCAGAGAATGTTCACCAGCATGAGGATAAAAGCACTGATGCAGTAGGGCAGCTGGTCCCGAAGCTTCACGCGCTCGGGCTTTTCGCCGTCCTCGTTGGGGCGGTAGATGCGCAGGACCATGCGCGCGAAATAGAAGGTGTTGAGCACCGTGCTGATGGCGAGGGCTACAAGGGTGATGACCGTAAAGGCATCCGGCTCGAAGGCGGCCAGCGCAAAGCGGTACTTGGATACGAAGCCCATCGTCAGCGGAATGCCGATCATGCTGCAGGCGCCGATGGCGAAGCCGACGCCGGCCGGGCGGTTCTTATGGGCCGAGTCCTTGAGCTCACGGTAGTAAAGGCCGCCGGAGGCGTCCACGAGCTGCGCCGCCGAAAGGAACAGAAGAGGCTTCGTAAAGGCATGCACGAGAATGTGGTAGAGGGCCGCCAGCATGCCGAGTTCGGGTGAAATGCCGATACCCATGAAGATGCAGCCGATCTGCGCCGCGGACGAATAGGCCAGCATGCGGTTGATCTCCTTCTCCTGCATCGCGCTGACCGAGCCCGCGATCATCCCGGCGATGCCCAGGAAGAAGAGCACGTTCTGCACGCCCGAGGCGTAGTAGACCTCGGTGCCGAAGACATCGAAGATGCACTTGATCAGAAGGACCAGATAGCCCTTGCTGACCAGGCCGGAGAGAATGGCCGAGGACGCGGGCGTCGCGTAGCCGTAGGTATCCGGCATCCACAGATGGAAGGGGCACAGACCGCTCTTGACGGACAGGCCCAGCGTGATAAGGCACATGGACGTGATGAGCGGAATGCGGTACTGCCCGCTTTGAGCGAGCGCGCTTACCGCCGCCTTCAGGTCCGGCATCAGAAGCTGCCCGGTGATGCCGTAGAGCAGGATCACCCCCATCAGGAAGAGGCCGGAGCCGATCAGACTGAAGATCAGATAACGGACCGATGCCAGGGTCGTGCGGCCGATTTCGCGGATCATCAGAAGACCGACCGCCGCCAGCGTGGAGATTTCCACAAACACGTAGCCGGTGAAAAGGTCATTGGTGAAGCACAGTGCCGACAGCGCCGCCAGCAGGAGGTCGCAGAGGATGCAGTAGAAATTGTGACGGTTTTCGTGCAGATCGCGCGCCAGCTGCTTCTTTCCGCCCAGAAGGCTAAGAAAGAGAATGAAGGCAAAGCAGGCGGCAAACAGAGGATCGATGATCGAGAAGCGGATCTCGTTGCCCCAGGGATGCGGATAGTGTCCCATCATGTAGACGGTGACCGTGCCGCTTGTGCAGCCGTACCAGAGCACGGCCGCGTACAGCCCCGTCAGGACCGCCGCCAGACAAAGCGACAGCGCGCGGGCGGCCTTCCCGCCCAGAGCCAGGCTTACAGCCGCACACAGAAGACACAGCACGATGGCAAACAGCGGGAAGCTTGCGATGATGTTCATGCGCCCTCCCCCTGCTCGGCCTGGGCCGCGCGGTAGATCTCATCCAGGTTCAGGCTGTGATAGCGGCGGTAAAGGCGGACCGTCAGCGCCAGCATGAGCGCCGTCACCGAAACGGAAACGACAATGCCGGTCAGCACCAGACCCGCAGGCAGCGGATTGACGTAGTCGGCGGCGGAGGCGCCCTCGCTCAGGATGGGGGCCAGGGCTCCGTCAATGAAGCCGAAGGACGCCAGCAGCAGGAAGGATGCGGTGTCCATAATGTTAAGGCCGATGATCTTCTTCACAAGGTTCCGGTTCAGGAGCAGCGTGCAGAAGCCGATGGCGAAAATAATGACAGCCACACAGGGAATGCGGGCGTTCCAGATCATTTCCCACATATCAGATGCGCCCCCTTTTGAACAGTGAATAGATGCCGTACATGGTGCAGGCGACCACGAGGCCGACCGCGATGTCGAGCGGCAGGATCAGGCCCGCGGAAAGGATGCGCCCGGGGACGCCGGCCGAAATAAAGCTTTCGAGTCCGTTGGCTCCGCAGAAGAAGGAGTAAGCTTTGGCCAGGCTGTAGAAGCACAGAGCCGCAGGAACGGTTATTTTGAAGGTCTTCAGATTGATGATCTTTTCGAGCGCATCGAAGCCGAAGGCCAGAGAATACAGGATCAGACCGGCGCCCAGGATGGCGCCGCCGGAGAAGCCGCCGCCCGGGCCCAGATGGCCGTTGACGACGGTCGCGATGCCCAGCATCAGAATGCCCGGCACCAGAACACGCGCGGTCGCCTTCAGGAGCGGATCGCGCTGCACAAAGCCCTCGCGGGGATCGGCAGGGCCCGCCGGAGGCTCCTCGCCCTCGCCTGCCAGAAGCAGGATCAGGACGGAAATGAGCGCAGTGAACAGCACGTGGGACTCGCCTAAGGTATCGAAGGCGCGGTAGTCGAGGATGACACCGGCGACGGCGTTGACCGCCCCGGTCTCCTCCATGCCCTGCTCCAGGTAGCGCTGCATCACCTCATTGTGGGCGGGGTTGTCCGCGGCGCCGAAGCGGGGCAGACTGACCGCGCAGAGAAGAAGGCAGGCGGACATGACCAGAAGCAGCAGGACGGCTGCCGCAGGATAAACCTTTTCAAAAATCGCATAGCGCATGTCTTCCAGCGCCTGCATAAGCTCCGGGGCCGGATAGGACCGGACGGCGGACTTTTTTTCTTTGGGCACGACGGGGCGGGCAGTGCGCTCGGTCAGGTCGAAGCGGTCCTCGTCCCAGTCGCGAAGCCACTGTTTAACGCTCTCCCTGCTCATCGTGCTCCTTTCTCAGCTCACGCAGCTTTTTCAGCGTGATGAACATCAGAATGCCGGAAATGCCGGCGCCGACGGCCGCTTCCGTGGCCGCCAGATCAGGCGCGTTCAGAAGCGCCCAGATAAGGGACATAATGACACTGTAGGCCATGAAAATGATCAGAGAAACCAGAAGATTTTTGTTCAGGCAAGCCGAAACCGCGCAGACGATCAGAAGGCCAAGAAGGATCAGCTCCAGATAGTTCATTTGCTCTCCTCCTCTTCCGGCACCAGCTCATCAATGCGGGCACCTGCCTCTTTGACATGAAGCGGCGCTGCGGTATCGGTGACCAGCTCCATGCGGGTGAGCAGGTGCGAGGTCAGCGGGCTCCCCACCCAGAAAAGCACGATGATGACGAGCATTTTCAGGGCATAGTTTACCGTCGGGGCGGCGACCATAAGTCCCGCCAGCACCAGCAGAAGACCCAGGGTGTCGATGATGGCCGCGCAGTGCATGCGGTTCACCGCGAATTTGAAGCGGAACACGCCGATCACCGAGATCACGACGGTCACGATGCCGGCCGTGATCAGAAGCGCGGAAACACCGTAACGGATCCATTCAAGCACGCTCATCGTCCTGCTCCTCCTCGTCTTTATGTCCGGCCATCTGCGTGACCGTAAGCACCGCCACGGCCAGGAAGCTGATGGCGGCGTAAACCAGGCACACGTCCAGCAGCCAGTTCTGCCTGAGCAAAACCGAAAGCGCAGCCAGAATCAGGATGGCCAGGGTACCGATCATATTGATGCCCATCACGTGATCCGCGGTGCGGGGCCCGATGATCGCGCGTATCAGCGCGGCCAGCATCGCCAGCCCGAGCACGATGACCACGGCGGGCAGAAACCATTGCAGGAAGGGGTTCATTGAATCGCCTCCATTCTCTTCAGCACGCGCACGACGGCGCTGTCGGAGATACCGTCCAGCATGTCCGGCCGCATCGCGTGGATGATGAGGCGGCCGCCCTCCAGCTTGACGGTGATGGTGCCGGGCGTCAGCGTAATGCAGTTGGCCAGCAGGAAGCGGCCCAGCCTGGTCGTGAGCCCGGTATCCAGGCGCACCAGCGAGGGCTCAAGCGGCAGCGAGGGCTTCAGGATGCAGGCCATCATCGTGAAGTTGGCCTTCACGACCTCCACAACGACCAGCACCGCGTAAGCAGCCAAAAAAGGCAGGCGCCTGAGAAAGCGCCACTCGTCCTTCACGGTATAGCCGAAGAGCGGCCACGCCAAAAGCGCAATGAGAGCCACCGCCGCAAGGCCCGCCAGAGCCTTTTCCGGACTGAGCGAGCCGCATAAAATCAGCCAAAGGCCGTACAAAAGCACATACATGCCCCGTCCCTCCTTAAATCAAAAGCCTCTCTGCCTGTTGGATTTCCGACAGAGAGGCGTTTCCCCGAACCGATGCTCAGCCGATCAGCGTGCAGCTGACCGCGCGAAGCTCAGCGTTCTCCAGCAGGAAAAGGCGGAGCTTTTCGCCCGTCAGACGCGTGCGGCTCTTCATCGTGGCATCGTAGGTCACGAAGCCGTCCTCATGGTAGATGATCTTGCTGTCGGAAATCGTCATGCCCTTTTCTTCCACGACGCTGAGCAGTTTCGCATGAAGCTCCTCGCCCCCGCGGACGGTAAAGGAAATACGGTAGGCCAGAAGCGCATCCGCGCCGAATACGAAGCGGTGCGTGATGATCTGCAGGAGCGCGACAAACAGAGTAGCGAAGCCGCCGATCACGTACATGCCCGCGCCCAGCGCCAGGCCGATGCCGGCGGTGGCCCAGATGCCCGCCGCAGTGGTAAGGCCCTTTACGGTAGAGCCGTTGCGGAAAATCATGCCCGCGCCCAGGAAGCCGACGCCCGCCACAACCTGAGAAGCAATACGGGAAGAATCCGCCCCGCGCGTGCTGTAGTACAGGAGGCCAGATGCATCTGTCAGATCGGCGAAGCCGTATTTGGACACGATCATCATTAAAGAAGCTGCCGTACAGACGATAATATGAGTGCGGATGCCCGCTTCCTTCAGACGAAGGCTGCGTTCGAAACCGATGCAGGCGCCGCAGAATGCCGCGGCCACGATGCGCAGCGCAAATTCAAGATACTGCGCCAAGCTGAACTGCCAGAACATGTATCCGGCTAAAGTATCCATGAGAAATCCTCCTTATTCCGAGTGTTTCAATAATAGAGATTTGTATATCATAAACCCTTTCCGGCGATTAGTAAAAGGTTTTTTTGTTACGAAACCGTTACAGTTTCAGGCCCATCACTTCTTCGGCGAAGCGGATGACATCGCCGCGGGTGCCGGTGAAGGGGCCGGGCGTCTCCATCTTGAGGGAGACCAGGGCGGCCGCGAAATTCAGCGACTCCTGGATGCCGTGATTCAGGCGCTCGCCCAGATAGCCGGCGAAGGTGGTGTCGCCGCGGCCGGTGCGGCCGGAGAGATTGCGGGGCATGAGCGGCGCGCGGTAGATGTCGCGGCCGTCGCAGACGATGACCTCGGTGTTGTGGGTGACCATGACCTCGGCGGCGCCCCATTCGCACATCAGGCGCGCGGCGGCCTCGCGGTCGGTCAGGCCGGTCAGCATTTCGGCCTCGGCGGCGTCGGTCTTGAAGTAGCGGATGTAGGGCAGGAACTCACGCTTGTCGGCCCAGTCGTAGAGACGCAGGGTCTTGTCGGGCTCGACGGCGCGCAGCATGCACTGCACGTCCAGCGCGACGCCCGCGTTTTCATAGCCCTTCGCGCGGAGTGCTTCGGTGCGGCGGCAGCAGGCCCTGATGAGCTCGCCGTCGATATCGCCGGTGACGAGACCGGCCAGATGATAGATGAGGGCATCGATCTCCGGCATATCCTCGGGAGTGTAAGGGTCGATGGACGTGGGCGACACCTGACGGCGGCGCTCACGGTCGGCGGTAAAGTAGGTGTTTTCCATGCGGGTCGTTTCAGAGGACACGCGCGGGAAGACGCGGACGGAGGGGCAGTCGGCGAAGGCACCGACGGCGTCGATATCCGCGGGGTTGTTCTTGGGAACGACGGCGGTACGGTGGCCGATGGCGCCCGCGGCGTGGCCGGAGAAGAGCACGGCGCCGCCGTAACGGCGTTCGACGCGGCCGTCATAATCGGTGTTGGTGTCGAGGCAGATCTGGCCGATGATCATGGAATCAAAGGGCTTTTTGAGGTCCTCGGCGCTCTTGTCGAGAAGCTCCGCGAAGTCGGGACACCACAGGGTGAAGCGGCCGGAGGCCAGCTCGCGGGCAAGCTCCGCCGGGGTAGTGGGCATGTTCTCGAAGAAGACCGCGGACAGGCCGTTATCGCCGTCCCGGTGGGCGTCGCTGCCGCAGGTGCGCAGCAGCTGGGGATGCTCCTCGGCAAAGGCAAGGGCGATGTCGTTCCGGCTGTTGTGGCGGGGATTGCAGTTGCAGATCTCGATACCGTGGACGCAGTCGGGGAAGCATTCCTCAAAATAGCGGAAGGGGTGCGCCTGGATGATCAGAAATTCGTTGTGGTAGGCGTCAAAAAATTCCTGACGGGTGCAGCGGAAGACGTAGGGGTGGGCGCGGAGCCACTCCTCGGTGATGCCGTAGATCAGGTAGTCACGGTCATCGGCAGGGAAGCGCAGCTCGACCGCGAAGATGACGGTGACGCCCAGGCGCTCGCCCTCGGCTCTGGCCGCGTTGTAGCCCTTCATGTGGTTGTCGACGGCTGCCTCCCAGTCGTCCGCGCAGCCCATATAGCCCTCGTGAAGATGGTCGGTGACCACGATACCGTCATAGCCGTCCGCCTTGGCGCGGCGAACCTGCTCGGCCGCAGGCACATAGCCGCAATAGCTCGTTTCTTCCGTATGAAGATGCAATTCGAATTTGTACATGATTCTTGGTTATCCGGCCCCCGGACTTATGCTTTCCGGGGGGCGGTGTCCTTTCGTATATTAAGGGATCGGGTCGATCATCTTGCAGGAGCTGCGCTCGACCAGAGTAGGGCTCAGGATCTTATGCACGGGCTGGCTGTCCGGATTCGCGATGATCGCGGTCAGGCGCTCGACGGCCGCCAGCGCCATCTGCTCCTTGGGCTGGTCCACGGTGGTCAGATTGATGCGCGGAAGCTCGGTGAAGGAGATGTTATCGAAGCCGATCAGAGAAACGTCCTCGGGGATACGGATGCCGGCCTCGTCTGCGGCCTGCATGACGCCGATGGCTAAGGAATCGGTGGCGCAGTAGATGGCCGTGTGGCGCAGAGGCTTCGAGAAGTAGTGCCGTGCCAGCAGATAGCCGGTCTGACGGGAGCTTCTCTGAAATTCGGAGTCCAGGAAGGAGGGCTCCAGGCCCTTGGCCTCGCAGGCGTTCAGATAGCCGCGCGCCCGCTGCTCGTGGGCGGCGCTGTTTTTGCGGCGGCCCAGATAGAGGATGCGGCGGTGCCCCATCGAATACAGGTAATCCGTTCCGATGAAGGTGCCCTTCGCGTTGTCGACGCTCACGCTGTCGACGGGAAGGTCCACGAAGTTCTCACTGAGAAAAAGGACCGGCACACGGGAAAGCAGGGGCTTTAAGGACTCGTAGCTTTCGCTGCCGGCGGGGATGACGATGACGCCGTCGCACTGGCGGCTTATGAGAAGCTCCATCGCGTTGCGCTCCTGCGCAAGGTCGTAGGAGGAGCTTACGAGCATCAGATTATAGCCGCGCTCCCGGGCATGGATCTCCAGGTAGCGCGTCAGCTCACTCATAAAGGGGTTGTCGATATCGGCCATGATGATGCCGATGGTGTTGGTATGCTTCACGACCATGGAACGCGCGAGCACGTTCGGGGTGAAGTTCATTTCCGCACAGATTTTCAGGACGCGTTGACGCGTGGCTTCGCTGATTTCGGTGCTGCCGGAAAGGGCGCGGGAAACGGTCGCGTACGAAACGCCGGCCTCCCGGGCCACGTCCTTCATGGTAACTTTTTCCATGAAAATCTTACTCCATACTGTGAAAAAATCAGGCTCTTTTAAAAGCCGAAACGAGGAACGGGGAGTTTTTCAGACTCCTCATTCCTCATTTCAGGATTATGTGTTCCGGCTCACAAACCGCAACTTATTTGATTAAGGTGAAGGTGGAAAAGACGGTGGAAAGGGTGTTCGCAACGGTGGACATGGACTTGATGAAGATATCCAGCGCAACGCCGACAACGTCCTTACGGGTATCGCCGATGGTATCGCCGGTGACCGCAGCCTTGTGGGCAGCGGAGCCCTTGCCGTGGCCCTCAAGCGCACCGATCTCGATGTACTTCTTCGCGTTATCGAAGGCGCCGCCGGAGGTGCCCATGAAGATGGCGCGGGGGATAGCGACGACGGCCGCGCCGACCAGGATGCCGCCGACGAACTCAACGCCGAAGAGGAATCCGCCGACCAGCGGGATGCAGAGCGAAAGAACAGACGGGAAAACCATCTGCTTGATCGCCTGACGGGTCGCCGTCTCGATCATCCGGTTGTAGTCGGGCTTTACTTTGCCTTCCAGAACGCCGGGGATGGAAAGAAGCTTATCACCGTCATCCGCCATGATCTTGGCGGATTCGATGGTGTTG
>JAZRWR010000049.1:0-16985 GCA_045599825.1 Bianqueaceae bacterium
CCTAACTCCCTAACTCCCTATGCCGTTCCGCAGCTTCGCGGCGAAACTGCACTTTCCCTCTTCCCTCCCTCCTCTCTCCGTGGTACAATATCTCCAACCCCATGCTGTGAGAATCTGATATGAACAAAAAAACCAAGCTGAATCTTCATTCCATTATCATCAAATTCCTTTTCGTCTTCCTGCTCTTCGGCACCCTCCTGGTCATGGTCACCGCCGGAATCCAGAGAGGCCTCGCGGAGGCCGTCAGCGGCGGCATCGCCTCGTCCGGGGGCAGTCTGAGCAGTGCAGAGATTGCGCAGACCACCGAAAAGGCCGCGCTCAATTCGACGCTCGCCGTCACGGTGATCATCATCTATACCTTCGTGGCGCTCTTTCTCTTCGTCGCCAAGTGGAACCGTTCGCTGCGGCGCACGGAAAGCTACCTGAGCGGTATCGGTGCGGGAGAGTTCCCGGAGGAACCGCTCCGGATCAGCGGCGGGGACGAGCTGAGTGAGATGGCGGATGTCATCAACGAGATGAAGCTGTCGCTGGAGGAGAAGGAGAGGCTGCGCAGTGAGCTGGCGCTGGCAAGGCGCATTCAGGCGGAGATGCTGCCGGATGAGTCCGCGGCGCGGAGGCTGCCGGCCCGCGTGAGTGTGAGCGGTTTCATGATGCCGGCGAAGGAGGTCGGCGGAGACCTGTACGATTTCTTCATGACCGATGAGGACCATCTGGGGATGGTCATTGCGGATGTGTCCGATAAGGGGGCGCCGGCGTCGCTGTTTATGGCAACGGCCAAGATGTGCATTCAGGACAACATGATGCTGGGCGCGGAGCCCGGCGAGGTGCTTCGGCGCGTGAACAACCGGCTTCTGGAAAACAATAAGTCCGGGCTTTTCGTGACGGCCTGGATCGCTTTGCTGGACCTTCGGGACGGCAGGCTCTGCTTTGGGGCGGCCGGTCACCCTTATCCCTTTATCAAGCGGGCTGGCGCGGCCTCGTATGAGCCGCTCAGATCCGCGCGCAACCTGGTGCTGGCTGCTTTCCCCGATTTTGAATACAGCCAGGCCGAAACCGTTCTGACTCCCGGCGACCGTCTGTTTCTCTACACGGACGGGCTTGACGAGGCGCGCAGCACGGACGGCAGCTTCTTCGGAAAGGAACGGATCTGCGCCTATCTGAATGAGCATGCCGCGAACGGCACCGCCGAAACCGTTGCCGGGATGAAGGAGGCGGTGGACCTTTTCGCCGCGGGCTGTGAGCAGTTCGACGATCTGACCATGCTCTGCGTGGACTTCCGGGAGGCCGCCCATGAATAAACGTCTCAGTAAAGCCTTCGGCATTCTCTTTCTGCTCATCGAGCTTCTGTTGGTCCCCAAGGCCCTCGAGCTCATGCTCGAGCAGCCGCTCTTCATCATGCGGCCCCTTGAAATCATCACGCTGGCCATGACCTTCGGCTCCATCGCCCTTTGCATCGTCATGTCCTTTTCGTCCATGAGTGAGAACGATTCGTACCCGCTGCACACCTTCCTTTTCGAGCTGATGGTCTTCCTCTGCGCGCTGGCGCCGATGACGGACTTCTTCACGAAGGCGCTCGATCACTCCGGCCGCCCGGGCCTGAACATGCTCGTCAACACGGTGTACTACCTGATCGGCGTCAGCATCGCCTACACGGTGCTCCGCTACGAATATCTGATCACCTGCGCGGCCCGGAAGCCTCTGTGGAAAAAGCTGCTGGCCCTGGCCGGCGCCCTGACCGCACTTGATGCGCTGGCGACGCTCCTGAACATCCGCTTCGGCTTTTTCTTCACGATCGGCGCGGACGGCATGTACCAAAGCGCGCCCTGCTTCTGGCTCGCCTACCTCGTGCCGGCGCTTCTGATCGTGCTTATCGCCTGGGTGGCCGCGTCCGAAATGCGTCCCGGACGCCAGCGCCGCGCCTTCCAGTTCTTCTGGGTGTTCGCGTTTCTGAGCTCCCTCCTGCAGTTCATTTGGACGGACTTCTCCATCCAGTACACAGGCTATACCCTTTCCCTCATTGTCATCTGTATCAATGTCCAGAGCGAGCTGGATTCGCCCGCTCACACAAATGCTGAATCAGGAGGTCCCGAAGCATGAAAGCAAGCTGCACCACAGAAAACGGCGTCATGACCGTTTGGGTCGAAGGCGAGATCAACACTCTGACGACGCCCGAACTGGCTGAGTACGTGGCGGATCTGAGCGGCGTCCGCCTCTTGATTTTCGACCTTTCCAAGGTCCCCTACGTCTCCTCCGCCGGACTGCGCCTTTTCCTGGCCTGCCTGCGGAGCCTGAATGCCGCGGACGGCGACATGCTGATCCGGGGCTGCAACGAATTCATGATGGAGATTTTCGAAAGCGTCGGCTACGACCGCATCATGAAACTGGAAAAGAAGGCAGAAGCGTGAAAGAAACACAAGCACAAAGCAGCGGCCTCACCCGCAAAATCCTGCTCAGCTACGCCGCGACCTTTATGCTCATCAACCTCGCGGATTCGCTGACGATGATCGCGGACGGCATGGTCGTCTCGCGCGGACTCGGCCCGACCGCCCTGGCCGCCATCGGTCTGGCAGACCCCTCCTACAAAATCGCCTCGCTCTTTGCCGGCATCCCGGCCATCGGGCTCCAGTCTCTCTGCGCCCAGGCTATGAGCTCCGGCGACCGCAAAAAGGCCAACGGCATCTTCTCCGCCGGCCTCATCGCAGTTCTGACGGCGGCGGCCCTCCTGTCCGTTTTCTGCTTCAGCTGCACCGCAAGCCTCTGCCGCCTCTTTGGCGCAGGCAGCGACCCCGTACTCTGCGAACACCTCTTCTGCTACCTGAAGGGCTGGTTCACCGGCATCCCCGGCTACATCATCTTCTTCGTCCTCTCGCCCCTGGTCACGCTGGACGGCAATAAGAAAAACGTCACCGCCGCCACCTTCCTGCAAAGCGTCATCAACATCGTCGGCGATGTCGTGACCGTCTTCGCGCTGGACGCCGGCGTATACGGCGTCGGCCTGTCCACCGGCCTGTCCTACAATATTTCCGCCCTCGTCCTGGTCGCGAATTTCCTGCGGAAGCGATCCGTATTCAAGCCCATGAGCGTCCGCCCGGACTTCCGCATCCTGCCCAAAACCCTCCGGATCGGCCTGCCCTGCCTCACGCTTGAGCTCTGCCGCATCCTCGCCCCCCTGCTCATCAACCGGACTATCATCGCCGTCGGCGGCAGCAGCGCCATGTCCGCCATGTCCGTCAAGGCCAGCCTCATCGGCTTCTGCGTCATCATCGGCAACGGCGTCGCCGAAAGCGTCGGCCTCATGACCCAGATCCTCTACAGCGAAAAGGACGCCGTCTCGCTCCGGCAGACCGTCAAAGCAGGCCTCAGTGTCCACATCGGCCTCAACACCGTCCTGGCCGTCCTGCTCCTGCTTCTGGCCGGCCCCATTTCAAGCCTCTTCTTCAGCCGCGGCAGCACCGAATGGGCCCTCGGCGCCCGCGCCGTCCGCTGCCTCGCCCTCCTCCTGCCCTTCAACGGCTGCAATCGCATCCTCACCCAATACCTGCAGGGCGCCCGCAAGATGCTCCCCGTCCATACGCTCACCCTTTTCCAGCGCATGGTCTCGCTCACCCTCTTCACCGTCGTCCTCGGAAAAGCCTTCGGTACCAACGGCCTCTTCGCCGCCATCCCCGTCAGCGAAGCCGCCGTCCTCCTCGGCTACCTGGCCGCCGTCCTCCTGCGCAAACGCCCCGGCCGCGACGGCTTTTGGAACGCCGTCCTGATGATCCCCGACAACTTCGGCTACAACCGCGAAAACAGCTTCTCCGTCAGCATCTCCACCGTCGAAGAAGCCGTCGCCGTCTCCGAACGCATCGAAAGCTTCTGCCGCGAGCACGACGTCGACCCCCGCACCGCCTACTACTCCGCCCGCTGCATGGAAGAGCTCTCCACCAACATCATCCTGCGCGGCTTCAGCGCCGATGACAAAAAGCACCACTGCGACATCCGCGTCATGCTCGACCCGGACGAGGTCGTCCTGCGCCTCCGCGACGACTGCCCCTACTTTAACATCCGCGAGCGCTACGACAGCCTGGCCGAAGACGACATCGACGCCGGCGTCTGGATCCGGATGGTCTTCGCCCTCGCCAAAGACGTAAATTACATCAACATATTCAACACAAACACCATGATTATCCGGATGTAGCTTTTTTCAAAAAGCCCGGCGCGTGCGTATTCTCGGCGCTGAAAGTAAGATCCCCGGTGTGATCCGCAAAGGCAATCTGTATATGATTCACGAAGATGCCGAAAGGCCTCTTGACGGGCGTTTCAAAGCACCTACCGTTTTCGAAGAAATCGATCGCAGGAAATGGACTATGTATCCAGCAGGTACTATGATCCTGAGGTTGGAAGGTCCAGCACAAACTGTTGGAGAACCCGGCGATTACATATAACTTTGAGGTCGAGGATTTCCACACGTATTATGTGGGCAGCGCGGAAGTGCTGGTGCATAATCAATGCCCTAATCCTGGTGGCAGGCATGGAAGTGATGCACACAGGACAAAAATCAACGAAGTAAAGACGAGCCTGGTAAAATAAGGATGTATTCTTTTATTCTGCATCTCGCATTATAGCCCTCCGAAAACGCTTCGCGTTTTCGTTGACAAGCTCCCCATTTTGTAGTACACTTTCTCCTATCAGCTTTGACGGAGACGAGTAATGCGCACCGGCACAGCCAGAGAGAAAGGATCCGGGCAACCGGGCTGAAATTCCTTTTCTGCTGCCCCGCATGAAAACCACTCCCGAGCTCCGCCCGAAAGAAGGGCCGGCGCGTGATTGCGTTATCGATCAAGCAGTTTTCAGACTGTCGAGTGAAACATCAAGGTGGAACCGTACACTGTACCCTTGATCTCCGTATGCGCGGTGATCAAGGGTTTTTCTTTTGTCCGGACCCTGCGCGGGAGCCCACATTTCTTCATATCAAAGGAGACTACGAAATGAAAATCACCTTAAAAGACGGCGTCGTACGCGAATACGACCGCCCCATGAGCCTGTACGAAATCGCCTGTGACATCAGCGAGGGCCTCGGCCGCATGGCCTGCTGCGCCCGCCTGAACGGCGAAAGAGAAGACCTGCGCACGCTGGTCAGCGAGGACGCCGAGGTCGAGATCTGCACCTTTAACGATGAGGACGGCAAGTGGACCTATCGCCACAGCTGCTCGCATATCCTCGCGCAGGCCGTCAAGCGTCTCTTCCCCGAAGCGAAGCTGGCCATCGGCCCCGCCATCGCCGACGGCTTCTACTACGATATCGACACCGAGCGTCCCTTCACCGTGGACGATTTCGAGACCATCGAGGCCGAAATGAAGAAGGTCATCAAGGAAGCGCTGCCCATCGAGCGCTTCACCTTGCCCCGCGCCGAAGCCATTGAGCTCATGAAGCAGGCGGACGAGCCCTACAAGGTCGAGCTGATCGAGGACCTGCCCGAGGACGCCGAGATCTCCTTCTACAAGCAGGGCGAATTTACCGATCTCTGCGCCGGCCCGCACCTGATGAACACCAAGCAGGTCAAGGCCTTCAAGATCACCTCCGTGGCCGGTGCCTACTGGCGCGGCGACTCCAAGCGCAAGATGCTGCAGCGTCTCTATGCCACGGCCTTCAGCAAGAAGGAAGACCTGGACGCGTATCTGGCCCGCATCGAAGAGGCCAAGAAACGCGACCACCGCAAGCTCGGCAAGGAGCTCGGCCTGTTCGCCTTCCGCGACGAAGCCCCCGGCTTCCCCTTCTATCTGCCGAAGGGCATGGTGCTGAAGAACACCTTGATCGACTATTGGCGCGAGGTCCACAAGAAGTGGGACTACCTGGAAATCTCCACGCCGCAGATCATGAAGCGCACCCTGTGGGAGACCAGCGGTCACTGGGATCACTACAAGCAGAACATGTACACGACCGTCATCGACGAAGAGGACTTCGCCATCAAGCCCATGAACTGCCCCGGCAGCATCCTGGTCTATTCGCTGGAGCCCCACTCCTACCGTGATTTGCCGCTGCGCTACGGCGAACTGGGTCTGGTCCACCGCCACGAGCTGTCCGGCGCCCTGCACGGCATGTTCCGCGTCCGCTGCTTCACCCAGGACGACGCACACATCCTGCTGGCCAAGGAGCAGATCAAGAATGAGGTCGTCCGCATCGCGAAGCTCTTCGACGAGGTCTACCCGATGTTCGGCCTGCCCTACACCATCGAACTGTCCACCATGCCCGAGGACCACATCGGCTCCGTCGAGGACTGGGACCTGGCAACGAGCGCGCTGGCGGACGCCATCACCTCCATCGGCAAGACCTATGAAGTCAATCCCGGCGACGGCGCCTTCTACGGCCCGAAGCTGGACTACCATATCGAAGACAGTCTGGGACGCACCTGGCAGTGCGGTACCATCCAGCTGGACTACCAGCTGCCCGGCCGCTTCAGCCTGGAGTACACCAACTCCAACGGCGAAAAGGAATGCCCCGTCATGATCCACCGCGTCGTCTTCGGCTCCATCGAGCGCTTTATCGGCGTCATCACCGAGCATTTCGCGGGTGCCTTCCCCACCTGGCTGGCGCCTGTGCAGGTGAAGGTTCTGCCCATCTCGGATAAGTTCATGGACCAGGCCAAGTCCGTCTACGAGGCGCTCAGCGCCCAGGGCTTCCGCACGGAGCTCGACGACCGCTCCGAGAAGATCGGCTACAAGATCCGTGACGCCCGCATGAACCGCATCCCCTACATGGTCATCATCGGTGAGAAGGAAGCCGAGAGCGGCTGCTATTCCGTCCGCGGACGTGCGCAGGGCGACATGGGCCAGATGAGCCCCGAGGCCTTCGCAGCCATGCTGAATGAGGAGATCAAGACCCGCGCCATCCTGAAGGCGGAAGTCAGCGAATAAGATGACAGAAACACTGGTTGAATGGTTCAGCACCCATCTGGGCGGCATTTTCGGACCCGAAGTCATCACGTTTATCATATCCATGGTGCCCATATTAGAGCTCAGGGGCGGCCTGATCGCCGCCCGGCTCTTCGGCCTCCCCTACTGGAAGGCGCTCCTCCTGTGCATCACGGGCAATATCGTTCCGATCCCCTTCATCCTTTTCCTGCTGACGCCCATCTTCAACTGGGTGAAAACGCATGTGAAGTTCCTGCGTCCGCTCCTGGAAAAGTATGAACAGAAGGCCGAAAGTCAGAAAGGCAAAATCGAAAAGGCCGAGTTCTGGGGACTGATGCTTTTCGTCGGCATCCCGCTGCCCGGCACAGGCGCGTGGACCGGCGGCTTCATCGGCTCCATGCTCGGCATCAAGCCGAAAAAAGCAGTGCCGGCCATCCTCTTGGGCCTCCTGCTGGCCGCGGCCATCATGAGCCTCATCACCTACGGCATCCCCTATCTCGTCTCGATTTTTTAAAATGTATCTTGAATCCTTCACCCTTCCCATCGATCAGGAGGAAGAGCTCTGGGCCGCGCGGGCAGCACAGAACGGCGGAGCTTTCGGCTACGTCGACAACGACTGGCCGCTCGGCCTTTTTCGCGAAAAAGAGCTCGCCCGGCTCGACTTCGCCCCCGTCACCATCCTCTACGGCGGCAACGGCAGCGGCAAAAGCACCCTCCTCAACCTGATTGCCGACAAGCTCTCCCTGGACCGCCAGGCGCCCGCAAACCGCGGCGAAATGCTGCCCCTTTATCTGAACGCCTGTCAGTACGAGCTGGGCTGGAGCTGCGGCGAGCCTCTCGACGCCGTCCCCGAGGGCAGCGCCATCATCACGAGCGACGACATCTTCGACTACATGCTGGCCGCCCGCGAAAACAACGAGGACATCGAGGACGCCCGTGCCGAGGCCCGCGAGGACTGGTCCGCCCTGCGCTACGGCAGAACCGTCAAAATGCAGGGCCTCGAGGACTACGAGCTCCTGCGCGCCCAGGTCCTGGCCCGCCGCAAAAGCGTCTCGCGCCGCCAATACATCCGCGCCACCGCCGGCAGCCCCACCCGTCTTCTGAGCAACGGCGAAACCGCCCTCCGCTTCTTCGAAAAGCGCCTCGAGGACGACCGCCTCTACCTCCTGGACGAGCCCGAAAACAGCCTCTCCCCAGCCTATCAGCTCAAGCTCCGCGAGCTCCTCGAAACCTCCGTCCGCTACCTCGGCGACCAGTTCATCATCGCCACGCACTCGCCCTTTCTCCTCTCGCTGGAGGGCGCGCGCATCTACAACCTGGATGCCCGCCCCGCCGAGTGCTGCCGCTGGTGGGAGCTCGGCAACGTGCGCGTCTACTACGATTTCTTTCGCGAAAACCGCGGGCTTTTCGAGCCCGGAAAGGAGTAAGCGATGAGCTGGATCTGCGAACACGCCTACGACCTCGCCGTGGGAGCGGTCATCCTGATCTGCCTCGCGCTGATCGCACGAAAGCTCATCCTCGACCGGAAAAAAGGCCGGAAGGGCTGCGGCGACTGCGCAGGCTGCGCCTACCGGAACGACTGCGAACACCAAAAGACAGGAAAGGAAGGCTGATTTTGATGTGTCTGTTCAGAAAAAAGAAGGCGTCACCGCTTCTGCTCTCGGATGAGGATATGAAGCGCATTGACAAAACGGTGTCGGACCATATCGGAAAATTCGATACGGTCCTTCACGAAATCGTTTCTCCGGATCTCCACATTGACGTGATCCCCGTCCCGCCGTCCGCGGAAAGAGATTACTATACCCTGGTCACCATGGGCATGAGCGGCTACCGAATGCCGGTTCCCGACGGCTTCGGAAAAATGAACCGCGCTGAGCTTGCGATCCGTCTTCCGAAGGACTGGGATGTGAACAGCAGCGAAGAAAAATATTACTGGCCGGTCCGCCTGCTGAAAATGCTGGCCCGGATGCCGTATCTGGAAAAGAGCTGGCTGGGCCTGTACCACGACGTCGATTTCGGCCGCCCGCTGACTGCGGGCACAGAGCTCTGCGCGGTGATACTGGATGTCTTCGACGACGATATTGAACCGCTGAAGCTGGAAAGCGGGGACGAAGTGATCTTTTTCAATGTGATCCCGATCTACCGCTCCGAAATGGAATACAAGCTCGCCGAGGGTGCCCAGGCGCTCGCGGAGAAAATGAGCGACGGGCTCCTCCACGGCCCGGTCGACATTCACCGCGGCGCTGTCGTGTAATGCCGGCATGAATATTTCCGAAAAATGAAAAAAGCTCAGAGAACACAAGGCAGGTGTTCTCTGAGCTTTTTTATTTCATTCTGTTAAAAGGCGACATCACCGATAACGGATGTTTTTCGACAATGAAAGCTTCTTACCGAGGCAAGATATACACAGTAGCCTGCTTATCTGTTTCCGAATATCCAACAAACCACTGATAAGTGCATATATATCAACGGCGCAAAATGTGATAGTCTCAATTAACCGTACTAGCTTGTAATTTACACCGTTTGAAGCCAATCTCAATAAGTCTATTCCGTAATTTCTTGGCTTCACTTTAAATCCTTTCACTATTCAGACAATCTACTCTATCCGAATTATTTCTCCCAAAATGATCAAGCGTCTTCTGTCGAAAATATGTTTTTGTTTCAAACCTTTATTTGCCCCTATTTCGGGCTTTTCTTCTTTCGACGGTAAAATATGCGTCTTTTAGCTTTCAGACGCCTTACAGGGCCTTCTGACGCGCGAGAGGGGCAGGAGAGCATCGCAAGCTGCTCCGCAGCCTGCAACGAAGAAAATAGAGAGTAGAAAAGCCACCTCCCTACCTCCCTAACTCCCTACCTCCCTAACTCCCTAACTCCCTAACTCCCTCTTCCCTCATTCCCCCCATACTCTTCCTCCACATACTCCCTCATCGTCTGGTAATTCTTCTCGAATTCCACGCCGTCGTGCGTGAGCATCTTCTTGACGGTCAGGAAGAGGATCTTCAGGTCTTCGCCGAAGCTGACGCGGTCGACGTATTCGGCGTCCATGTCGAAGCGATCCTTCCAGGAGGCGTGGTTGCGGCCGTTGACCTGGGCGAGGCCGGTGACGCCGGGACGGACCAGGTGGCGGTAGTGCTCGTGCTCGGTGTAGAGCTCGAGGTAGCTGACCAGGAGGGGGCGGGGACCGACGATGCTCATGTCGCCCTTCAGGATGTTCCAGACCTCGGGCAGCTCGTCGAGGGAGGTGGCGCGCAGGATGCGGCCAAAGCGCGGCAGGCGCTCGGCGTCGGGCAGGAGCTTGCCGTTTTCGTCACGCTGATCGGTCATGGAGCGGAATTTGCAGAGCTTGAAGATTTTCTCGCGGCCGGTTTTGGGGTCGATCAGGCCGGGGCGTTCCTGGCAGAAGATGACGGGGGCGCCCATTTTGATGCGGACCAGGAGGGCGATGATCAGGAAGAGCCAGCCAAAGAGCAGGATGACGAGCGAGGCGCAGACGATGTCAAAAAAACGTTTGATAAAGCGGTTGTAGAGGCCGTTTCTTTTTTCTTTCATTTCAGTCTCCTGAGGAATTTTTGCGGTTGCGTTTCGTGAAGTGTATCATGATTTGCCCGGCTTGGCAAGTGCGCGCGCCCGCAGCGCGAGTACGGCGCCGATCCCGCTCCAGGCCAGAAGCATCAGGTACGACTGTCGGCAGAAATGCACGTCCGGAAGACCCGGAATGGGCACGAGCTGGATGAAGATGAACAGGAGCGCAAATCCTGTGCCGAGGCAGGCGAGCGCCCGGAGCAGCGGGCTGCCGTCGCCGTCGCGGCGCTGGGTCCGCAGGCAGGCGGCGCAGGTGAAGAAGTAGCCGACGGACGCGCCGACAGAGCTCATGTCAACGAGCCAGCCGAGGGCCTTGCGGCCGAGCACCGGTCCCGAGAGCGAAACGAGCAGGCAGAACAGGAGGGCATTTTGTGGAGTGCCTTTTTTCTCGTCTACAACGCTGAAGCAGGCGGGCAGATAGCCGTCGCGGGCCATGGAATACATTACGCGCGAGGCGGTGAAATAGAAGCCCATCGTGCTGGCGAGGACGGCGCAGGAGACGCCGGTGCCGACCAGGACCTTGCCGAAGCCGCCCAAAAGCTCCTCGGCGGCGACCAGGAGCACCCAGTCGCCGGCCAGGACGCGCTCGGGCCAGTTGGCGAGGGCGACGGCGGCGACGGTGGTGTTCGCGATGTAGACGAAGCAGCCGAAAGCGATGGACGCGGCCATGATGCCGAGCACCTTTTTGTGGGAGAAGCTGAGCTCCTCCGCGGCCTGCGGGACGGCGTCGAAGCCGACGTAGGCCCAGGGGGTGATGGCGAAGGTCGCAAGGACGGCGCCCGCGATATTCGTTTTGGCGAGCCCGGCGCGGTAGGAGCCGGCCTCCAGGGCGGCCTGCCGGTCAAAGCCCCAGAGCGGCGCGAGGTTGGCGAGCTCAGCCTTGGGCGAAATCAGCGCCGCGGCCAGGAGAATGAAGGTGGTCGACACGAGGATCACCGTGAGGGCCGTCGTCACGAAGCCGGCCTTTTTGATGCCGGCCAGGTTGAGGCCGCAGATGAGCGCGAGCTCAAGCATGGACACGAGCATCTCGCCCAGCCAGACATCGCAGCCGGCGATCCGGTAGTGAAAGCCGAATTTGAGGAGATCCAGGGGGCCGTCCAGCCCGTCGACGATCAGCGGGATGGCCGTCGAATTCATCGGCACGACCGTGAGCACCGCGGCCAGCAGGAACCAGCCGCAGAAGAAGGCCTGGACGCGGCCGAAGCAGCTGCGTGCGTACGTGAACTCGCCGCCGGCCTCCGGGTGCTTGGGCACCATGTAGCCGTAGCTGAAGGCGAACACGGTCATGACGAGCGCGCCCAGCAGCATGGCGACGGCCGTGCCAGCGACGCCCGAGTTAGGCAGGAATTTTTCGCCGGGGTTGATGAAGGAGCCCCAGCCGATGATGCAGCCGAACGCGATGGCCCACACGCTTAAGGGGCTCAGCTGCCGTTTCAGATTCGGATTGGATGAAGCCATGTTGCAAGGGTGACACTTTCTTTAAATATCGGGGCGGACGCCCTCCTCGGCCCAGTTCAGGAGCTTTGTCATGAGGACGGTGTCGAAGAGCTCCGTTTCGCCCACCGTGAAGGGCTCGACGCAGCTTACCGTTTTTCCGCGTTCGCGGATCAGGTAGCGCAGGCGCATCTCGCCGTCCTTCGCGCACTCCGGGAAGACGGTCCCGTCAAAGCCTGTGGGCAGGCGGAAGTCCTCGCCGCGCAGATAGCTGCGCAGCACCGGCTGGCCGTACAGCTCGGCCGCAAGCCGCTTTCCGAGGTCCAGGAGCGCCTCGGCAGAGGCATAGCCCCAGATGAAGGCGAAGCCGTTTACGAGCGCTTTCCCGGCATAGCCCTGCCTCGGATTTTCGTTGTCGGGTGCGGCAAAGGCGTCCCGCCGGAGACAGGCCGCGACGCAAAGCCGGCCGTTCCAGGCGCTCGGAAAGAGCATGACATAGGGATTGCCGTCCAGCTTTCCGGACAGCCGCGCATAGCGCGGAAGCCGCGGACTCTCGCGGTGAAAAGGATTGAGCCTGTGCCCGGATCTTAGAACCCGCGCACGCCGCCCGTCCGCCCCGGACCTTGCCAGGCGATGGGCGCGCGCCGCGAAGTCGGGGCACTCGCTCAGCGTGAAGGTATCGCAGAAGATATGACAGAATCGGTCCATTGTGTACTCCTGAGCCGTAAAAAAGGTGTTTCGCGCAGGAAACTGAAAAGCTCCCTGACCAAACACCTGTTATAAATTTCATACGTCCGGTCAAGCCGGAATCATTCCCTGCCCGGGTACTTGCCCGAGCTGCTGTACTTTCCGTACGCGTTCCGGTAGTAGCCGCCGCGGTAATACTTCCTGCGGTAGTAGCGTCCGCCCTTCGGCTCGACATTGTTCAGCACCACGCCCAGCACGCGGCAGCCGCTCTTTTCGAGCTGGTCCACCACTTCCTTCGCCTGAGCCGAACGCACCTTGCGGCTGCCGATGACCATGATCGCGCTGTCGCACTTCGCCGCGATGACGGCCGCGTCAATGACCATGCCGAGCGGCGGCGTGTCCACCAGCAGGTAGTCGTAGCACTGCTTCGTGAACTCCAGCAGCTGCTCGAAATAGGGACCGTTCAGAAGCTCCGTCGGGTTGGGCGGATACTTACCCGAGAAGAGGATGTCCAGACCCTCGGTCTCGGTCTGCGAGATGCAGTCCTCCAGATTGGCCTGGCCCGTCAGGACCTCGCTAAGGCCCTTCTTGCCCGAAGCGTCCGTGTTGCGCGCCGCCATAACGGACTTGCGCATATCCGCGTCGATGACGAGGACCCGCTTACCGAGCTCCGCCAGACTGCGGCCCAGATGCAGCGTCATGACCGTTTTGCCCTCGTTCTGACCGTGAGAGGTCATCACGATCGCCTTCACGTCCTGACCGGAAAAAAGCACGTTCGTCCGGAGAACATTCATGGCTTCCTGCACAAAATACTCCCGGTTGCCGGGTAATTTCAGCCGAACGCTCATTTGCTCTCCTTTCCGCTCTTGGGCCTGAACGCGTAATAGGCACGGTATTTCTTACGGGAATCCGAATCCTCCGCGTTCGGAATCGTGGCCAGCACGGTCAGATTCAGGTAGCGGCGGACATCGTCCTCCGTGTTGATCTTATCGTCGAGCATGAAAATGATCAGGAAAACCGCGTAGACCAGAACCGCCGCGGCCGCACCCACCAGCACATACTTGGTGAGTCCGATCGTGTTGCAGGGATTCTGCTCCACCGTGCCGGGCGAATAGACCGACACCTGCTCCGCGCCGACCGCATCGCTGAATTTCTGCGCCGCCACCGCGCACAGCCGGTCCACAATCTTCTTGGCCTCCTCGGACGTCTCCGCCTTCACGCTCACCTCCAGGATGCGCGTACCGCTGGGGTTCGAGGTCGAGATCATGTCGCGCAGCTGCGAATAGGACTGCGAAAGCGAAAGCTTCGCAATGACCTCGTCCAGCACCGCATGACTCTTCAGCATGTAGTTGCAGTCGTTGACCAGATTGAGCGCCGTCGAGTAGTCCGTACTGGTGGGCGCGTAGTCATCCCCGCCCTGGCGCAGCAGATAGAGCGTAGCAGTCGAATTGTACTTCGGCTTCACCGCGATTTTCCCGCAGAGGAAGAACGCAGCCACGGCCAGCAGCGCCGCAGCAGCCATCAAGATGAAGCGCTCGCGGAAAATATTCCAAAGGTCTTCAAGCGATATCACACGCTCGTATTCCTGTTCGTCCATGAATGATCCATTCCTTTCCGTTTATGCTGATCCGGCTGCTTCATTTCGGAAGCTTGCCGCCTGTCAGAATTTCATAAGGATTCCGGTAAAACAAAGCCTCCGCATAGGTCTCGTCGCTTAAGCGCGCCGCCAGGCGGTAGGCCTGCGGCAGCGAGCAGATTTTCGATTCCGGCCGGTGCGCGTCCGAGCCGACGACGTCCGCCCGGTAGAAGCGGATCAGCCTCCGGGCCCGGGCCTTTGCCTTCACGCCCCACTCGCCGAAGAGCGAGCCCGCGTCCAGCTGCAGCCTGACGCCCATGCTCTTAAGCTCCTCGATATGCGCAGGCTCAAGCGCGGGATAGCGCTCCACATGCGCCAGAAGCGGAAGGTACCCTTCGTTCAGAAGCTTCCGCATGGCCGTCATTACGACCTCCGCAGATACATCCGGCAGGAAGTCGACCAGCACACAGCTGCTCCCCGCCAGAGTGGGACAGATCCCGCTTGAAAGCCATTCCGTCGCGGCATCCGCGTAGCGCAGCTCCGCCCCCGGAAAGAGCGTAAGCTCCGGATATTTCCCGGCCGCGTAGGCCTCAAGCGCCGCGTAGGCCTTCGCGCGCTTTTCCTCGGAATAAGGGAAAAAGCCCGGATGGAAGTGGGGCGTCGCGCACAGAAGGCGCACGCCCTCCGCATAGGCGTCATCCAGCATCCGCTTCATGTCTTCTTCGGAAGCGGCGCCGTCATCCAGCCCCGGCAGCAAGTGCCTGTGCAAATCGGCAAAAACCATGCGTACCGTCCTTTCAGTATATCAAAGCAAATATCAGAATTCAAGCCCGGACTTCTCCGCCAGCCCGGAAATGATGACGTTCACATCCTCCTGCATCGCGCAGAATGTTTCAAACTCTTCCGCAGAAAGCGCGGATCTGTCGATATTGTAGCTCACGATCCGAAGCTCAATCTCTTCGCCCCGGTAGGGCAGAAGGCCCAGCAGATAGCCGTCCCCGCCCTCGAACTGAAGGTCGAAGAGGGGCAGAGTCCCCGCCGCGGTCCGGACCGAAAAGCTGACCGTGTAGACGCCCGACTGGGAGATCTTCACCACCGTGCGGTCCTGCCAGCGCAGCGGATACTCAAGCGCCGCGTATTTCGTGTTGACCGTGAAGGTGCGCCCGTCGTCCTGCGCGCCCGCCTCGTCGGAGAGGCCGTATTCCTTCGTCAGATACTCCAGGATGACATTCACGTCCTCCTGCATCGCGCAGAGGCGGTCGAATTCGTCGTCGCTCAGGCCCTCGCGCTCAAAGCCGTAGCTCTCGACATAAAGAGGCACACGCTCGCCGCCGCAGCTGATATAGCCGAGCAGATAGCCGTCGCCCGCGCCGAAGAAGAGGTCGAACAGCTGCTGATCGCCGGCTGCACTTCTGCCCAGGAAGGACAGCTTGCAGCGCTGGTCCGTGTTCAGGACAGTCAGAAGATATTCCTTCCACTTAGCCGGATAGCGGAGCTCGGCGTAGGGCGTGGTGAGCGTCATCAGGCTCTCCTCCGCGGGGTCGCCGCCCTCGCCCAGACGCAGGCCGCACTCCTCAATCAAGAAGGAAAGAGTGTCGTTCACCGCCTCGCACATCGCGCAGCAGGCCTCGTAGTCCTCGGGCGAAAGCGCCGCGCTGTCGATGGCGCAGCTTTCAATGAAGAGCTTCGTCCCGTCGGACAGAACGCCCAATTGGTAGCCGTCCCCGCCGCCGAAATTCAGGGTAAATAGCGGCACGGTCCCGGCCGCGGTCTTCGCGTTAAAGTGCACGCGGTAGGGGCTTCCCTCCTCGCGGCTAAGGCTCAGACGGTCCTGCCACTGCAGCGGATATTTGAGCGTCGCGAAGGGCGTATCGATCTCAAACATCTCGCCCTCGGAGTGATAGAAGGGGACGGACTCCTCACCGCTCTCGGAGCGCGATTCGTCCGGCGCGCTTTCCTCCGGCTGACTCTCCTGCTTTTTACTGTGCAGGCCGTATTCGTCGATCAGGTGCGAGATAATCACGTTGATGTCCTCGCTCATCGCGCAGCAATTGAAGTAATCCTCCTCCGACAGCGCCTCCGCGTCCACCGAAAAGCTCTCGATCATGACAGGGAGCTCGCGGCCGTCCGCGCTCAGATAGCCCAGCAGAAAGCCCGGCGCGTCCTCAAAATGCAGGGTGAAAAGCCTGACCTCCCCCTGCCCGGTCCGCGCGTAGAAGCTGAGCCCCTCGCCCTCGGAACGGGTGACGGTCAGCTCCTGCCACCTGGTCGGATAGCGCAGGGTGGCGTAGGCCGTATCGATGCCGTAGGTCTCGTCGTCCGAGTGGTAGAAGGGGTACGACTCCTCATCGGATTCGTCGGCGGATTCAACTGCGGATTCCCCTCCGGATTCCGCGCCGGATTCATTCCCGGCGGACTCCGCCCGCGAGCCTGCCTCGGACTCCTGCCCGCTCTCCTCCGGTCGGCCCTTGCCGAGCCCGAAGATCAGTGCGCAGCCAACGCCCAGCACCAGCAGCGCCGCAAGCAGAATTCTTGTTGCCCGCACGATCAGCGATTTCGAATTTCACACGGTGCATTCCGTTGGCAACGGCAATATTGCTGATGGAAATACGACCGTCAGAGTACTCGCTTACAACTTCCACGCCATCAACATAAGCTTTTGCAGAAGCAGCATGTCCAAACGTGGATCTCGAGTTCTTCGTTATGCTTTGATCAATGCAGCACACAATGTCGTGAAGAATAATACGACCTTCAAGGCTTACTACGATGCCAAGATGGCCGAAGGCCGGACTCACTACAATGCCCTGGGGCAT
>JAZRWR010000050.1:0-12903 GCA_045599825.1 Bianqueaceae bacterium
CATACTAATTTGTCTTACTAATGACTTTCATTTATAAGTTAACGCTCAGAGAAATCCTCTGAGCGTTTTCTATGCTTCCTGTCATTCCGGCTGAATACAAAACCGAAGGGAGAGAACTTCTTTACGAAGCCTCTCCCTCGGAGGACTTTTTTGTGTTCTGAAACAGAGGAGGGCAGCTTTAGTCTGATTGAGAAGAAGCCTCGTCCTCCAGAATGAAGTATAATTCGATCCCGGAAAACTTAACCATATATTTGTTCGGAGCAGGCTTTCCGAAGCTTCGAAGATCCAAATTGATTTCTGTACTTTCTTCCGGAAGAAGTCTAATGCTCAGGGAGGGCTTCAAGGACAGAGAAAGCCTGAATTTTGAATAATAAGAAGCTTCACGCATTTCATATAAGGCAAACTCGTCGGAAATATCATATACATGATCGGAATGATTATTCAGCTTGACTGTTAGGATTCCTTTGCTGAAGCTGAGGGGGAAGACTTCCAGTTTTTCAGGGAAAAAGCCCTTGAATTCGGCAGTTTTCACGCACAAGCTTCCGAAATAGCCGGGGTTTTGATTAGGCTTGATGCTGATTTTTAAAGAATTTGATTGAGACAGCGAAACGGTGAGCAGGGCTTCCGGGTCTTCGAAAACGTACGAATAAACGGCTCCGCCGTTGGAGGCAGCATAGGGGGTCATACTGCTTGAGAGAGGACCCGAATACGTGTCATTCAGAATATCGATCAGCATTCCGTTGTTATTTCCGTAAACCTGGATACTGTAGTCGGTAAAGACCTTATCAAAATCAAAAAACAGAAAGCAGTCGCAATCAAAGCCGAAAAATTTTCCCTTTGCCTGATAGCTGAACATGAAATCGTCCGTTATGCCCAGATCGGCTGCGCTCAGTCCGAACTGATGCTTTAATTCAAGCGCATCGTCCAAATACATTACGAATCTCCTTTTCTGTTCTATATATGAATATTCAGATATGCGGAAATCATGTTCCGGCGGTAAGACGCCCGCGAATAAGAAAGGGGACAGCTGACTCCGTGAAAACCTTTTCGCAAAGGCTCAGATCTTCGTCTGTCGGAATCAGTTCAGCTGTACTGGTGTCCTCAAGACCGATGGAGCGTTGTTTTGCACCGTATACCGCATGATAGGGCAGAATTTCGATGCGGCGGCAATGGGAAAGCTTGCGATAGAGGACGGCAAGAGACTTATAATGGGAAGCTTCCGTGTTGATACCGTGCAGGATGATACAGCGAAGGATGCTTTCCTTGCCAAGCTGATCCACCGTTTTCAGATTATCGAGGATGGTCTCAAGCTTCCCGCCGCAATTCCGAACAAAGCGTTCAGCATCCGAATCCTTCACATCCCAGAGGAACAAATCGGTATAATGACAGGCCTTCTCCAAAAGATCCCGGCTGACAAAGCCGCAGGTTTCAACACAGGTCGTTAAGCCGTTATCATGACAGAGCTTCAGCAATTCCGCACTTTCGGGATGAAGGAGGGGTTCGCCGCCGGAAAGTGTTATGCCGCCTTCGTTACCGTAAAATGCGCGGTCAAGTGAAGCCTTTTGATAAATCTGCTCCGGGCTCATCATCGTGTATAACGGATGAAGCGCATCCGCCGGACAGGCTCCGGCACAGATACCGCAGTCGATGCAGGCACTTCGGTCAAAACGATGTCCTTCCGAAAAGCTGTGGCAAGCGGCAGGGCAGACGGATTCGCACGCGCGGCAGCCGATGCATTTGCTTTCATAAAAGATCGGGCCGGAAATCATATGCGAGGTTTCGGGGTTGTGACACCAGAAGCATGAGAGACTGCAGCCCTTCAGAAATACAGTTGTACGGACACCGGGTCCGTCGTGCATGCAGAAGCGTGAAATTTCAGTAACCGGCAGCATGATTCCTCCTGAACAAAAGTACGTTTTATGTCCCTTTGTCTCGTGTATCATATTGTTTATAGTATATCGAAAGTGGTATTTATTATCAAGTCTCAAATGATATTCGAAGCATATCATTTAAAGTCCGCGGCAAATAATTTGTTTACAAGAAACACCAAATATGGTATACTTTCCTAAGATATGATAGGCATATAGCATATATATAGATTTTTTGTATATGAAAGGAGAGCCCTGACCGTGGCAGAAACAAAGAAAAAGAATAACGGGAAAAGCACCGGTACAAGCTCTGCAAAG
This sequence comes from Bianqueaceae bacterium, assembly GCA_045599825.1. Classification (GTDB taxonomy): domain Bacteria; phylum Bacillota; class Clostridia; order Lachnospirales; family Bianqueaceae; genus JAZQNF01. Next base: position 2,187 of record JAZRWR010000050.1, read on the forward strand.
AAAAGCAGTTCTTCCGCTTCCGCAAAAAAGAAAACAGCTTCATCTCAAAACAGAAGTTCAAACTCAAGCACAAAGAAGACCCCGTCACGCAAAAGCCCCGCACCTTCTAAATCAAGTGCTAAGAAATCGAATTCAGGCTCCAGCCGCGAAGTCTGGGAATGGTTTCTGCTGCTCAGCATGATTTTTGTTGCCCTCTGTGTATTCATGGGCGATGAGCTCGGACTCGTCGGCGGCGCCGTGCAGTCCGTTCTGGTCGGCTTCATGGGGATTTCGGCCTATTTCTTCGTTTTTCTTGTCATTTTCGCACTGATATTCCATATGTTTGCCCCCGATTACGCCATCGGAACCAAGCTGGCGTTAAGCTTCATTTTTCTGATCTTCCTCAGCACGCTTTTCCACCTCATCAACGGAAAAGAGCTGCTGAATTCCAAGGCCTGCTATGAACAGGCAAGCTTTAAAACGGGCGGTTGGATCGGAGGCATCCTGGGCAACTGGATGGTGACTGTTTTAAACCGCGTCGGAAGCTATATCGTTCTCATCGGACTGATGCTTTTGATTGTCGGTACGCTTATCGGCGTATCGCTTAAGAGCACGCTGAAAACCGCCGGCGACCGCACTGCACAGAAAGCGCGCGAGCTTTCGAACGAGGCTCAGGCGCGCCGTGAGGAGCGCATCGAGCGCCGTGAGGCCGCCGAAAAAGAGCGCATCAAAGCCGAAAAGGCTGCCAGAACGCCTATCAAGGACGGTCCCATCGATATTTCCACCCTAGAAAGCGATATCTATACCGAGAAGAAGCGCCGCTATGAGCAGCGTCAGAAAGAGCTCGAGAACAAAGAACCCTTAAGCGGAATTCAGACCTCTATCTATGCCGAAAAGAAGGAAGAAGAGGCAAACGAGCCTGTCATTTCCGAAAAGCCCGAAAAGAAGAAACGTACCGCTGAAAAGACAGAGCCTCTGCCTGAAGAGCCTGTTTTATCAAATCCGCCGGAGGAGGGCATCTACCATTTCCCGCCCATTGAGCTTTTGTCCCTTCCGAACGGCGCCGGCGCCAAGAGCAACAAGCAGGAGCTGTTAAACAATGCCAAAATTCTGGAAGATGCGCTGATGAGCTTCGGCGTAGAAGCGCATGTCACCCAGGTCAATCAGGGTCCTGCCGTTACGCGCTATGAGCTCGCGCCCCGGCAGGGTGTCAAGGTCAGCCGTATCGTCAATCTTGCTGACGATATCGCATTGAATCTGGCGGCTCCGGCCATCCGTATTGAAGCGCCCATCCCCGGCAAGGCGGCCGTCGGCATCGAGGTCCCCAACAAGGACCGCGCCACGGTCACCCTGCGGGAAGTCATCGACAGCCCCGAATTCAGCAAGTCCAGGTCCAAAGTCACCTTCGCCCTCGGCAAAAACATCGACGGCGAAATCGAGGTCGCGGACATCGCGAAAATGCCCCATCTGCTGATTGCAGGCGCAACCGGCTCCGGTAAATCCGTCTGCATCAACTCGATCATCGTATCGCTTCTGTATAAAGCCGATCCCAATGATGTCCAGATGCTTCTGATCGATCCCAAGGTCGTTGAGCTTTCCGTTTACAACGGGATCCCGCATCTGTGCACCCCCAACCGCAAGGTTATCACCGATTCCAAGCTGGCCGCTGCCTCGCTGAACAAAATGGTTTCCGAAATGACCGGCCGCTACCAGAAATTCGCCGATCTGAACGTGCGCGACATCGTCGGCTACAATGAAGCCGTTGATCAGCTGGGCGATGAAGAGCATCAGAAGATGCCGCAGATCGTCGTCATCATCGATGAGCTTGCCGACCTGATGATGGTTGCCTCAAAAGAGGTCGAGGAATCCATCTGCCGTCTGGCCCAGATGGCACGAGCTGCCGGCATCCACCTGATCATCGCCACACAGCGTCCCTCTGTCGACGTCATCACCGGCCTGATCAAAGCCAATATTCCGTCCCGTCTGGCCTTCGCCGTTTCGTCCGGCATCGATTCCCGCACCATTCTGGATATGGTCGGAGCCGAGAAGCTTCTGGGCCGCGGCGATATGCTGTTCTGCCCGATCGGCGCCTCCAAGCCCACCCGTATTCAGGGCACCTTTGTGTCCGATCACGAGGTCGAAGCCGTCGTCGAAGCCGTCCGCAGTTTTTCCGCTCCCGATAACCTCGTGAAGCTGCCGGAGGTCCTGGCTGCCTCGTCCTCCGACGGCGCTGATTCCGACGAGGAAGATGAAGAACATATGAACGAGGCCATCGAATTTGTTGTCCGCAACCAGAAGGTTTCGATCAGTCTGCTGCAGCGCGAGTTCCGCATCGGCTTCAACCGTGCCGCGCGCATGGTCGACGAGCTGGAGGAGAAGGGCATTGTCAGTCCTCAGGGCACCAACGGAAAGCGTACGGTGCTGATGTCCTGGGCCGAATATTGCTGCAATAAGGATTCCGAATAAAGGAGGTATTTCTCCATGGAAACAAAGCTGTTAGACGGTAAAGAGGCCGCCCGGGCCGTCCGGGCGCGTGTGAAGGAGGCCATTTCCTCGCGTGCCGCGAAGGGCCTTAAGCGTCCCTGCTTAGCCGTCATTATTGTGGGTGAGGATCCTGCCTCACAAACCTATGTCGCCAACAAAGAAAAAGCCTGCGGCTGGGTCGGCATGGAATCACGCGTCATCCGTCTGTCTGAGGACGTCAGCGAGGAAGCCCTGCTTATGCAGATCGAAGCCTTAAATCAGGACGCCGATGTCAACGGTATCCTGGTCCAGCTTCCGCTTCCGAAAAGCATTAACGAACAGAAGGTCCTCTATGCCATCCGTCCCGAAAAGGATGTGGACGGTTTCCATCCCGTTAACGTCGGCAAGCTTCAGATCGGCGATGCCTCTGCCAGCGTTTCCTGCACGCCGGCCGGCATCATCGAGCTTCTGAAGCAGAACGGTGTCGAAACAGACGGTAAGATCGCTGTCGTCGTCGGACGAAGCAATATCGTCGGAAAGCCGATGGCACAGCTGCTTCTCGCGGAAAATGCGAGTGTCATCATCTGTCATTCGCATACGAAGAATCTGCGCGAGCTGACAAAGCAGGCTGACATTCTTGTCTGTGCTATCGGTAAGCACCGCTTCTTCAGCGGCGACGATATCAAAGAGGGCGCAGTCGTGGTCGATGTCGGCATTCACCGCACAGAAGAAGGCATGTGCGGCGATATGGACACCGGCAGCTGCCTCGGAAAAGCGGCCGCTATTACGCCGGTGCCCGGCGGCGTCGGTCCTATGACCATTGCCATGCTGCTGGTCAACTGTCTGAAAGCCTGCGAACTGCAGGAGGAGTAACACGTGGAAAAAAGTGTTTTTTTCGTCTCGCTCGGCTGCGATAAGAATACCGTAGACAGTGAGATCATGCTGCAGCTTCTTCTTGATAAGGGCTACACGCTGGTCAAAAGCGAGGCAGAAGCGGAAATTATTCTGGTCAATACCTGCGCCTTTATTCTTGACGCTCAGGAGGAGGCCATCAATACTCTGATCGAAATGAGTAGCTGCAAAGAAAACGGCCGCTGCAGGGCCTTGATCGCCGCAGGCTGCCTGGCCGAACGATACGCCGATGAATTTTTCGAATCGCTGCCCGAGGTCGACGCCATCGTAGGCACCGGCAGCTACGAGCGCATCGCTGAGGCTTGCGAACGTGTCCTGAACGGCGAAACGCACATCCGCCTGACGGATGACATCAACTGCCGGGATCTCGGCTATTACAAGCGTTTTCTCACGACTGTCGGCTATTATGCCTTTTTGAAAATTTCCGAAGGCTGCGATAATTTCTGCACCTACTGCATTATTCCGAAGCTGCGCGGCAAGTACCGCAGCCGCTCCAGAGAGGACATTCTGCGTGAGGCCAGGGAGCTGGCAGAGCAGGGTGTCAAGGAGCTGATTCTGGTGGCTCAGGATATTACGGGCTACGGCAGGGATCTTGATGAGCCCGACAGCCTTGCTTCTCTTCTGAAAGCCCTTTGCGAGGTGGAAGGGCTGGTATGGATCCGCCTGCTTTACGCCTATCCCGAGGGCATTACGCCGGAGCTGATCCGCGTCATCAAGGAAGAGAAAAAGATTCTGCCTTATCTGGATATGCCGATTCAGCATGCCTGCGACAGCGTTCTGAAGCGCATGAACCGCCGCAACACGGAGACCGGGCTGCGCGAGCTGATTACGCGTCTGCGCGCGGAGATTCCCGACATTTGCCTGCGGACGACCCTGATTACGGGCTTCCCCGGAGAAAGCGCAAAAGAGTTTGAGACGCTCAAATCCTTCGTGGAAGAGATGAAGTTTGACCGTCTGGGCGTTTTCGCTTATTCCAAGGAGGACGGCACCGCAGCCGCCCGCATGAAAGGTCAGATTCCGCAAAAGGTCAAGGAGGCCCGGAGAGACCGTCTGATGGAGCTTCAGCGTGAAATTTCATCAGAGAATTCCTCAAAGCTGGTCGGCCGCAGGCTGACGGCTCTTATTGAAGGAATGATCCCCGAAAAAGGGCCTGAAGGCACGACATACATCGCCCGCACCTACCGCGATGCCCCTGAAATTGACGGCTTCATTTTCATTAACAGCCATGAGGAGTTCAACTCCGGTGACATGGTCGACTGTGTGGTGACCGGCTCTTACGAATACGATCTGATAGGAGAATTAGCATGAACAAGAATGTTCCCAATATCCTGACCGTACTCCGTGCCGTCCTGGTTCCCTTTTTTGTATTCTTTTATCTGAGCCGTTCCGTTTCTCAGCCTTTGGGACGCTATATTGCCCTTGCCATCTTTGCTGCTGCAAGCTTTACCGACTTTCTGGACGGCTATCTGGCACGAAAATATCAGCTGATTTCCAACTTCGGCAAATTCATGGATCCGCTCGCGGATAAGCTTCTGGTAATGTCTGCCTGCATCTGTTTCGTCCAGACAGGCAAGCTTTCGGCCTGGGTCGTCTGCGTTTTGATGGGGCGTGAATTCATCATCAGCGGCTTCCGTCTGATGGCCGCGACGCATGACCGCATCATGTCGGCCGGCATCTGGGGCAAGCTGAAGACCAACGTGCAGATGTTCATGGTCATCGCGCTGCTTCTTGACTTTCAGATTCCCTGGTTTCAGCTGCTCGAGCAGCTGCTCATTTACGCCTCGGTCGCTTTGTCTCTGATTTCCCTCTTCAGCTATCTGAAAGGAAATCTGGATGTCCTCGAAGGATAAAAAAAGCGAACAGCCGACGATAAACGTACGATACTTTATATAAATTCATTTTGAGGAGATACAATATGGCAGAAAAAGACGAAAGACAGAGAGCGCTTGACGCAGCCATCTCTCAGATCCAGAAAAACTACGGTCAGGGCGCCATCATGAAGCTGGGTGACAATATGGCCGAAATGAATGTAGAGGTCATCCCCACCGGCTCCTTAAGCCTTGATCTGGCGCTTGGTGTCGGCGGCGTGCCCCGCGGCCGTATTATCGAAATCTACGGTCCTGAAAGCAGCGGCAAAACCACCGTTGCCCTGCACATGGTTGCCGAAGCGCAGAAGCGCGGCGGTATCGCAGGCTTTGTCGATGCCGAGCATGCGCTTGATCCCAAATACGCCAAGAACCTGGGCGTCAATATTGATGAGCTTTATATTTCCCAGCCAGATAACGGCGAGCAGGCCCTCGAAATCGCTGAGACTATGGTGCGCTCCGGCGCTATGGATATCGTCGTCGTCGACTCCGTTGCCGCGCTGGTTCCGAAGTCAGAGATCGACGGCGAAATGGGCGATAACCACGTCGGCGCACAGGCCCGCCTTATGTCTCAGGCCCTGCGCAAGCTGACCGGTGCCATCAACAAGTCCAACTGCATTGTCGTATTTATTAATCAGCTGCGTGAAAAGATCGGCATCATGTTCGGAAATCCCGAGACCACGACAGGCGGCCGTGCCCTTAAATTCTACGCCTCCGTCCGTCTGGATGTCCGCCGTGTAGAAACCCTGAAGCAGAATAATGACTTTATCGGCAACCGCACCCGAATCAAGGTCGTCAAGAATAAGGTCGCGCCTCCCTTCAAGGAAGCTGAATTTGACATCATGTACGGCAAGGGCATTTCCCGCGAAGGTGATATTCTCGATCTGGCCGCCTCCAGCGATATCGTCGTCAAGAGCGGCGCCTGGTATACCTACAACGATATGCGCCTGGGTCAGGGCCGTGAAAACGCCAAGAATTATCTGCGCGACAACCCCGAGCTCATGAGCGAGATCGAGCAGAAGGTCCGCGTCCATTACGGCTTCCCGGCGGAAGTCTAAGAGGATGAGACGCGTCGCCCGTTTCGAAAAAGTCTCCCTTAAGCAGTTTGCCGCTGATTTTGAATGTCTGTCCGACATCACAGCGGCAGATTGCTATGAAGGTATCAAAAAGCCGCTCCGCGCCACCCGCGGCAGTGCCGGCTATGACTTTTTCGCTCCCTATGATATTGAACTAAAGCCCGGCGAAGCACTGAAGGTTCCCACCGGATGGCGCTGCCGGATGCGGCGTGATTTTGTGCTGATGATTTTCCCGCGCAGCGGACTCGGCTTCAAATACCGCCTGCAGCTGAACAACTCCGTAGGCATTATCGACAGCGATTACTACGGAGCGCCCAATGAAGGGCACATCATGATCAAAATTTTCAACGATGGACGGGAAGGGAAGACCGTAACGCTTCCCCGCGGTACCGCTTTTGCGCAGGGCATTTTCCTCCCCTTCGGCATCACCACGGATGACTGCGTCAGGACCGAGCGGACCGGCGGTCTCGGAAGCACGAGCTCAACGCCCTGATACACTCCGTTCTCACTATTAAGACCATGGAAAGAGCCTATCTCTGCATTGACTTAAAGTCTTTTTACGCCTCTGTTGAATGCGTTGAGCGGGGTCTTGATCCGATGAGTGCCAAGCTGGTGGTCGCCGATCCGGACAGAACCGATAAAACCATCTGCCTTGCCGTTTCACCCGCTTTGAAAGCCCTGGGTGTCCGAAACCGCTGCCGCGTATTCGAAATTCCTGCCGGAATTGACTATGTGATGGCGGAACCACGCATGCAGAAGTACATAGATTATGCCGCCAATATTTATGCCATTTATCTGCGTTATTTTTCTCCTGACGATATTCACGTCTATTCGATCGATGAGGCTTTCATTGATGTGACAAGCTATCTGGATCGCTATCATATGAATGCACATGAGCTGGCCGTATTTCTCATGGAGCGCATCACGCGTGAAATCGGAGTCCGTTCCACGGCCGGCATCGGCAGCAATTTATATCTCGCCAAAATCGCACTGGATATCACCGCCAAGCACGCCGCTGATTATATCGGCATTCTGACGGAGGAGAGCTACCGTGCAGAGCTGTGGGACCACCGTCCGCTGACCGATTTCTGGAGGATCGGCCACGGTATCGCAGAAAAACTGGCCGCCTGCGGCATCTATACGATGCGGGATATCGCTTCCGCTGACGAGGATTTTCTGTTCCGCTTGTTCGGAATCGACGCCGAGCTTCTGATCGACCACGCATGGGGGCGTGAAAGCACAACAATTTCGGATATCAAGGCCTATCAGCCGAAGGTCAAAAGCCTCAATTCCGGCCAGGTGCTTTCCTCGGATTACCCTTACGATAAAGCCATTATCATCGTGAAGGAAATGACGGAGGCCATCTGTCTGGATCTGATCGATAAAAAGCTCTGCACGCAGGCCCTCGGACTCTATATCCGTTTTGCCAAAAGCGAGAGCAAAAGCGGTGGACGCGCCATGCTGACACTTCCTCACAAAAGCAATTCTCCCTCTGAGCTGATTCCCGTTGCGTTGAATCTGTTTGAACAAATCGTTCCGAAAGATGCCAAAATCCGCGGTGTCAACCTGGTTTGCGGTGGAACTGTGCCCGCGAACAGCGATGAACAGCTGAGTTTACTCGATAATTCAGAGGATGATCGTGCTGATAAATCCCGCCGCGTCGAGGCTTCCATGCTCAGTCTGAAAAAACGCTTCGGTAAAAATATCGTTCTTCGAGGTACCGACTTCGAAGACGGCGCAACCGCTCGTGAACGCAATATTCAAATCGGCGGCCACAAGAGAGGAGACAGCTGATGCCTGTTTCGCATGTCAAAATGTCACGCGCTCAGCGCGCTAAACAGTTTCTCCCATTTGCGGGCGTAAAGGGTCTGGACGAGGCACTCAGCATGAAGGAGCTTGAGCTTGAATATGAAGATGCTGCCTTTCTTTCTGATGACCGTTTTGAAGAGCTGAACCGTATACTCGACACAGTTGAACCCGGCTGCAGGATTGAAATCGAATATTATAACGGACAGCGTTATGTAAGGCAGATATCGACCGTAATAAAAATCGGCCGCCAAGAACGGGTTCTGATGCTGAAGGATATGTCCGTCCCTTTTGAACAGATCCGCAGCCTGACGTTGATTCTATAAAACAGCTTAGGAGATTCATATGGATACTGCTTATCCTACATTTCCCAGAACTACTGTCGGAGGCCTTTCTGTCTCCCGCATGATTATCGGCACGAACTGGATGCTCGGCTATTCACACACCAGCCCAGCTGCCGATACCCTGATCCGCAATGCATACCGAACTCCCGAGGATTTCCAGGCCATACTGGATGCCTATCTGAAATACGGTATCGATACCATAATGGCACCCATCAGCTCCAACCCGAAGCTGATAGATGCCATTCGGATGGCCGAAGAGCGCAGCGATCATAAAATGATTCTCGTCGATACCCCCAACATCAACGTAAATGACAGCGCCGAAGGACGAAAAGAGGCAATGGAAATCATCCGGAAAAGCAAAGAGGCCGGCTCCGATTTCTGCCTGATCCATCATTCCCGCTGTGAACAGCTGGTCAATAAAAACAAGCGTACGATCGAGCGCCTCGACGACTACACCTATATGATTCGCGAAGCCGGCATGATCCCCGGTCTTTCCTGCCATATGCCGGAAATCATCACCTACACGGATGAAAACGGTTATGATATCGAAACGTATATTCAGATTTTTAATGCTGCCGGATTTTTGATGCAGGTCGAAATAGAATCGGTGGCCAAACTGATTCAGAACGCGAAGAAACCCGTTATGACCATCAAGGCCATGGCGGCCGGACGTCTGACGCCCTTTGTCGGACTGACTTTTAACTGGAATGTTATCCGTCCCTGCGACATGCTGACCTTAGGTGCATTTAACGCGCAGGAGGTCGACGAGGATGTGGAAATCTCATTGGCTGCTCTTGAGCACCGTTTCCCTGTTCTCGGCCGACGCTCCAGCCCCGCGCCGGATCAGGCTGCCTTCTCGGGCGATAAAAAATAAAAAAGGAGAATACCATGATTTCCAACGACAAACTGTGTAAGAAGTACGAAGGCATGAGTGCCAAGGAACTGCTGAAAGCGCCGGTTTCCGCCCTGCAGGGTGTATCCGCTGCTGACGGCGACAAGCTGAAGGAAGCCTTCGGCATTGACAATATCAAAGAGATGGCGAACCTGAATTTCTATCGCCGCGCCAAAGAAATCGCCGCTGAAGCGGAAAAAGAGTAAAGGAGAAGTCCCATGAAAACCCGTAATATTACGACGATCAGCCTGATTTTAAGTATTCTTTCCGCTGTTTCCATTTTGATTTGTGTCTTTTTCTTCCGTGAAAATGCGATTGCTCCCTGGCTTATCCTGCTGGGCATTCTTCTTTCCGTTTCGGTCTGCGTTCTGATGCTCATTTACTGCCGCAAGGAAGAAAAAGCCGGCGATCTTCGCCTGCTGCTCGGCCTATTCATTGCGCATGCTGCGCTCGTTGCTCTCACTCAGCTGATCGGCCAGAGCGCCTTCGCCGTAGTGCTTCACGCTCTTGCTGATGCTGCGCTCGCAGCCTTCCTGACTGAAATGATTTTTGCCGCAAACCGCAAACGCTGCATCTGGGCCGTAATCGCGGCTGCCGTTATTTTTGCCGTTCTCGGTTATCTCGGAAAGAGCCTGCCGCTCGGTATCGCTTTCGCCGTGCTTGCCGCTCTGTGCTTTGCGTTTTCTCTTGTCGGCTACAAGAACGATTCCGACCTGAGCTTCTGGGGCATGCTGGCTTCTCTGGATGTCCTTCTGTACTCCGTCATTTCGATTATTATGAAACATGCAGCCAACCTGCATCTTTACATGCATATTACCGTGATCGTTACGGCTTGCTGCGCGATTGCCGCCTGCCTTTTTGTGGATGAAGATTTTGAGGAGGCTGCCCCCGATAAAGCCCTCGACGCGAATGCGGAAGAAAACGAAACCGAAGATGAGGAAGAAGTCGAGACGCTTGTTCTTGAGCAGAACGAAAGCGCAGAAGTGCCTGCGGACCGTTCTCTGACGGAAGAAAAGGCGGAGGAGACTGCCGAAGCAAAATCGGTCCAGGAAACTTCCGCTAATGATGACGCCGCTCCCTCCGCAGCAGCCCCCGTCATCGATTCTCCTTTCAATAAGTGGATCATCAAGAAGTATCAGGGCCTTAGCGCCAAGGAGCTTCTGGATGCCCCTGTTGATGCTCTGAAGGGTCTTTCCGCAAACGATGCCGTCCTTCTGAAGGATGCCTTCAACATCAAAACCATCGGTGATCTCGCCCGCAACAAGTTCTTCGCCTGGGCTGAGGAAATCGTCGAAGAATCTGTCAAAGAATAATCTGCAAGTGAGGCACACAAGCGAACCATGTTTGAAGTATTCGGTCAGATGACCCATCAGTACACCC
>JAZRWR010000051.1:0-22833 GCA_045599825.1 Bianqueaceae bacterium
CGTGAGCAGCGCAGCAGCTCTTGCGCGCAGGGAGTTAGGGAGTTAGGGAGCGCGCGTGAGCAGCGGAGCAGCTCTTGCGCGCAGGGAGTTAGGGAGTTAGGGAGCGCGCGTGAGCAGCGGAGCTGCTCTTGCGCGCAGGGAGTTAGGGAGTTAGGGAGCGTGCGTGAGCAGCGGAGCAGCTCTTGCGCGCAGGGAGTCATCTTCCCTCTTCCTCTTCTCTGCAGTCCCTGACTCCCTGCGAATCGAAGAGCAGCTGCAGCTGCTTTTCGATTCGCTCCCTGACTCCCTATTCATCACATTCTCAACAAGATTGCAAATCTTCCCTTTTCCCTATTCCCTATTCCCTAACTTTGTGCTAACATAGATACACTAAATCTATCATAGGAGTTTTGTATATATATGAATACCCATATTATGCCCTTTCTTTGGGTTCACGGGGAGAACCAGACCACATACCGCGAGATGATCAAGGCTATCTATGATGCCAACATCCGCGCCTTCTGTGTGGAATCGCGCCCTCATGAGAATTACTGCAAGGATCAGTGGTGGCATGATCTGGATGTCATCCTGGACGAGGCGGAGCGCCGCGGCATGAAGGTGTGGATCCTGGATGATAAGCACTATCCTACGGGCTACGCAAACGGGGGACTGGAGGGTGCGCTTCTGTCCCAGCATCGCCGCAGTCTTTTTCATGTTACCCTGAAGGCAAAGGCCGGCCGCACGCTGAAGTGCAAGCTGGCGCCTTATACGCATACCGAGCAGTACGACGCGCGCGGCAAGGCCGTTCTGAAGGCCAAGGGCGAGCGTCTGGCTAAGATCGACGCGGACGAGCTGGTGTCCGTCAGCGCCATCGGCTTCCTGCCGAACGGCCAGAAGAAGATTCTGAATCTGTCCTCGTACATCCTGGACGGCGTCCTGTGCTGGACGGCGCCCGAGGGCGATTGGACGGTCGAAATCTGCGCGTCTACGCTGAACGCGGGCACACAGCCCTCGTATGTCAGTTTTTTGAACAAGGCCTCCAGCCGCATCCAGCTGGACCGCGTGTATGAGCCGCATTATGCGCATTACAAGGATAAGTTCGGCAAGGTCATCGCGGGCTTCTTCGCGGATGAGCCTCAGCTGGGCAACGGCTCCTTCCCGAACCACGGCAATGTGCTCGGGACCGAACAGGACCTTCCCTACAGCGATGAGCTGGAGGAGCGTCTGGAGGGTGTGCTCGGCGCCGGCTGGAAGGCGAATCTGCCTCTTCTGTGGCGCAATGACTACGATCCGGCGGAAACCGCGCACATGCGTTTCGCCTATATGGACGCGGTCACGCGCCTGGTCGAAGAGGATTATTCGCATCAGATCGGCAGCTGGTGCCGTGAACACGGCATCGAATTCATCGGCCACGTGATCGAGGACAACAACCAGCACGCCCGCACCTCCACCGGTCTCGGTCATTTCTTCCGCGGCATGAAGTGGCAGTCCATGGCGGGCATCGACGATATCGGCGGTCAGGTCTATCCGCAGGGCGAGGAGCTTGCCCTGAAGAGCATCATGGGCAATGTGTCCGACGGTGAATTCTATCATTTCGCGCTGGGCAAGCTGGGCGCCTCGCTGGGTGCGCTCAACCCCAACATGCAGGGCAGAAGCTTCTGTGAAATTTTCGGCAATTACGGCTGGCAGGAGGGCGTCCGCCTGGAAAAATACCTGCTGGATCACTTTATGGTGCGCGGCATCAACTATTTCGTGCCTCACGCTTTTTCGGCGAAGAGCTTCCCGGATCCGGACTGCCCGCCCCATTTCTATGCGCACGGCTACAATCCGCAATACCGTCACTTCGGCCGGCTGATGCAGTACGCGGAGCGCGTCTGCGATCTGATCTCCGGCGGCAGTGCCAAGGCGCCTGTGGCCATTCTGTACCACGGTGAGGCCGAGTGGGCCGGCAAATGCATGCTGATGCAGAAGCCCGCGCGGGTCCTTGCCGAAAGCCAGACGGATTTCTTCTTCGTGCCCGCCGATGTTTTCGCCGAGCCCGATTTCTATGCGGCCGGGACGGAGAACGGCTTCTCCGTAAACGGTCACGAGTTCAGCCTGCTTCTGATCCCCTATGCGCAGTTCATCACCCGTCAGCTGGCGGAGGGCATCGCCGCGCTCCTTTCGAAGGGCTTCCCGGTCGCCTTCATCGATGCTCTGCCCGACGGTATCTGCAACGCGGATGAGAGCCGCCTGGCTCTGCCCGCCGATGTTGCTGCCTGTCCCGTTGTCGCCCTGAACGAGCTGGAGAGCCTGACCGAGGCCTACCGGACCGTCACGCCCGTTCCCGCGGCCAAGCGCCTGCGTGCGCTTCGCTACAGCGGCCGGAAGGAGCTTCTGTATCTGGTCAACGAGGATTCCGAGGCCTACGAGGGCACGGTCGAGCTGGAAGGCCCTGCCTATCTCTACAACGCCTGGAGCGATACGGCTGAGGAGCTGGAGACTGTCGACGGCCGCGCCCGCATCAGCCTCGACCCCTCCGAAAGCGCACTCATCATCTTCGGCGAGGCCGACACGCTGCTTTCCGAACGCAGCCTCCTGGAGACCGCCAAGGCGGTCGGCGAGAAGCAGTCCGTAACTGAATTTTCCGTCAGCGCCTGCGCATCCAAGGAGTATCCCGCCTTCGGTCCCGCGCAGAAGCTCTGCGCGTCCCAATCCGGCGCCTTCGTGGGCTACCAGAAGCTTGCCCCGCAGTTCGACGGCTTCGTCCGCTACTGCGCCCCCTTCACCTATGAGGGCGGCGAGGTCGACCTCGAGATCACCGACGCCTACGAGGGCGTGGAGGTCTTTGTCAACGGCCTCAGCCTGGGCATCCAGATCATCCCGTCCTACCGCTACCGCCTGACCGACTGCTGCCGCCTCGGCACGAACGAGCTCATCATTGAGGTCGCCACCACGCTGGAGCGCACGATGATGAGCGGCCATGCCGACAGCTATCCCGGCAAGACCGGCCTCGCGGGCATCACCGGTGAAGTCAATCTGTATTTTACGAAATAAGGAGCACAGGCATGATTACCAGTCCCTATCTGCCCGGTTATGAATACATTCCCGACGGCGAGCCGCACATCTTCGGCGACCGCCTGTACGTTTTCGGCTCGCACGATGCCTTCGGCGGCAAAAAGTTCTGCCAGAACGACTATGTCAGCTGGAGCGCTCCGCTCAGCGACCTGAACGACTGGAGCTGCGCAGGCCGCATCTACCGCACCAACCAGGACCCGGCCAACGAGGACGCCGCCATTGCCATGTGGGCGCCCGATGTCACGCAGGGCCCGGACGGCCGCTTCTATCTCTACTACTGCCTGGCCGACCAGCCCCGCATCGGCGTCGCCGTCTGCACCGAGCCCGACAGCCAGTACATGTTCCTGGGCTACGTCCGTCACGAGGACGGAACGCCGCTGGGCGAGGCCGAGGGCGATGTCTTCCCCTTCGATCCCGCCGTCCTCTTCGACGAGGACGGCCGCATCCACCTCTACACCGGCCAGGCGCCCCGCTCCTTGTCCGACCTGAAGAAAAAGGCCAAATCCCGCAATACCGTTTTCCACATGGAGCTTCAGAACGATATGCTGACGCTCGCCACTGAGCCGAACGCGCTGCTGCCCAACCTGGCCGAATCCGAGGGGACCGGCTACGAGGGGCACGAATTCTTCGAGGCGTCCTCCATCCGCAAGTTTGACGGCCGCTACTACTTCATCTATTCCTCCGTCGTTCTGCACGAGCTCTGCTGGGCGGTTTCCGACCGTCCCGACGAGGGCTTTGTCTACGGCGGCGTCCTGATCTCGAACGGCGATCTCGGGCTTCGTCCGGAGGCCGAGGCGCAGGCTAAACGTCCCGAGCAGGCCGCGCGCAACTATCTGGGCAACAACCACGGGAGCGTCATTTCGGTCAACGGACGTTACTACGTGTTCTATCACCGTCAGACCGGCCGCAGCTTCTGCAGCCGTCAGGGCGGCGTCGCTGCCATCGAAATGGATGAAAAAGGCCGCTTCCGCCAGGCTGAAATGACCAGCTGCGGCATGACCGACCTCCTGCCCGGCAAGGGCAGCATCGAGGCGCGCATCGCCTGCCAGCTTTTCACGAAGAAAGGCACCTGCCACAGCGGAAAAGCGCAGAATTTCCTGCACCCCGCCTTCACCCAGGACGGCCCCGACGGCACGAAAGCGACGCAGTACATCGAAAATCTGCGAAACGGCGCCACGGCGGCCTTCAAGTACGTCGAGTCCGGCGCCCGCTTCATCTCCGTCACCCTGCGCGGCAGCGGCAAGGGCCATATGCTCGTCCGAAACGGCGAGGACGGCCCGGTGCTGGCCGATATCGACCTCGAACAGGGCTCGAAGGGCTGGGAGGGCTTCTCCGCGCCTTTGGCCCCCTGCGAAGGCCCCATGGCCCTCTTCTTCACCTACGAGGGCAAGGGCCACCGCGACTTCCTGGAGTTCGAGCTGTACTCCTGATTTTTCTCTGCATCAAAAAAGCTGAAAGAACCGAGATTCTTTCAGCTTTTCTTTTTGCTTTATTTATGCCTGCGGGCCCTCATATTCGCTCTTTCCGAACGCCAGAATGGCCAGGAAAATGACGGGCAGGAAAATCAGACCGACCGCAAAAGCGCTCTCCTGACCGTAGGCCTTCGCCAGACGGACATTGAGCTTGATGGAGTTGATGACGGCTAAGACGAGCAGAACGATGGCCAGCACGATCAGAATCAATCCGACCAGTGAAAGCGTGGGATTTGTCAGTGCGCCCACCTCATCGAGCGAGAAAATCATCATAAAAGCGCCGATATAGATCAGGAACACGCCGAAGAAGGTTTCAAGCAGCCACTGCCAGCCCTTCTTGGTCTTCCAGCACAGCTTGTACTCGGTGAGGGTGTTGTAAATGGGAATCAGAGTCTTCCAGCCCTTTTCCCCTGCCTTGGTGAAAAGCTTCCAGAAGCAGATGAGGATAAAAATCGAAAGGACCAGCGAAAAAGCGGTAGAAAGACCTTTGACGCCCGTCATGAGGGAGCTTACAAGCGCCTCGGTTTCCGGATCAAATTCAGAGACAAACATAGCAGTACTCCTTTATTTTAATGAGATAGCATCATTATACAACAGCGCACCGGCCTCGGGCAAGCCATATTTTTCCAGCTTCCCGCCGAGCATCTCCGGCGTAACCGTATTGTAGCCGTGCAGCGCCTTCTTCGCCGCCGAACGGAAGAAAACGGCCGCCGCCTCCGGATCGCCGTCCTCCTCCGCCATCACTCCCAGATAATACTTGCTGTCGACGATGGTCCGATTCAGTTCGATGGCCCGGGCGAAAAACGCGCGCGCCTCCTCGCGGTCTCCGCGCCGGTAAGCGATCTGCCCAAGATTATCGTAGGCGGATGCGCTGCCCGGCTCCTCCTCAAGCGCCTTGCGCGTGTACTCCTCGGCCTTGTCGAACTGCCCCGTTTCCAGATAGAAGAAGCCCAGCGTGATATAGAAGTCCGTCCCGAAGTATTCGTAATCCGACAGCATCTGCTCAAGCGTCGAAAGCGCCGCCTTCACATCCCCGCACTTCCACTGTGCCAGCGAGTAATTCTGCCGCGCGGTCTTCAGAATCATCGGCGGGATATCCGGCTGCCGGAGCAGCCGCTCGTGCGCCTCCAGCGCGCGCTCAAAGCGGAAGCGGCGGCCCATCTCGAGCCCGTAGCCCGCCAGCGTCGCCGGGTTGGTGCAGCCGCGGTCGAAGCCCCAGGCCATCAGCTTTTCAAACGGCTCGAAACGATGCGTCATCGAAAAGAGCAGATAGCCCGTCATGCCGACCGCGTTGGGCAGATGCGTCAGCGCGACGACCGCCAGATAGACGAACAGCGCGATCAGCAGCCAGTAAAACTTCAGCTGGAACGCGTAGTTCAGAATCGAATAGAGAATGGCCAAAGCCAGACACACAACAAAATGCTTGTTCTTTTTGATAAACTTCAAGAGAAGCCTCCGAGGGTGGTGTTTGGGGATATTATAGGGGAATTTGAGGGAAAAGGGAATAGGGAAAAGGGAAAAGACGCGCAAGGGCAAAGGGAGAGAGGGAGTTAGGGAGTTAGGGAGCGCGCGATGCGCGCAGGAAATTAGGGAGTTAGGGAGTCATCTTCCCTATTTTCTATTCCCCTCTTTCCCTAACTCCCTCTCTCCCTAACTCCCTCTTTCCCTCTCTCCCTCTCTCCCTGCGAAGCGAAAGCGGCTCTGCTGCTTTCGCCTCGCAAAATTCCCCTTCTATTCTTACTTTGTTCATATTTTGTTCATTTTTGACGTGTATTCTATCCGGAGCTTGTTTATCGTTTTCTGTATAGGAGGAAACTGCTTTGATCGAGGTCAAAAACCTGACTAAGCGGTATGGAGACCATCTTGCGCTGGATAATATCTCCTTTACCGTCGAGACCGGAACGATCGTGGGCTTCCTGGGCCCGAACGGCGCCGGCAAGTCTACTACCATGAATATTATTACGGGTTATATCTCCGCAACCGAGGGCGAAGTCCTGATCGATGATACGGATGTGCTGGAGAAGCCCCTGGAGGCTAAGCAGAAGATCGGCTATCTGCCTGAAATACCGCCGCTCTATGCAGAGATGACGGTTAACGAGTATCTGGAATTTGTCTGCGATCTGAAGGGCGTTGAACCTGCGGACCGCGATGTTGTGGTGGAGGAGGTCAGCCGCAAGACGAAGGTTCAGGATGTGCGCGGCCGCCTGATCCGCAACCTTTCGAAGGGCTACAAGCAGCGTGTCGGGCTGGCGCAGGCGCTGATCGGCGATCCTGAGGTCCTCATCCTCGACGAGCCGACCGTCGGTCTGGACCCCAAGCAGATCATCGAGATGCGCGACCTGATCAAGAAGCTGGGCCGCGACCATACCATTCTGCTGAGCTCGCATATTCTGTCCGAGGTGGACCGCATCTGCGACCGTCTGGTCATCATCAACCGCGGCCGTATCGTGGCGGTCGATACGCCGGAGACGCTGGCGAAAAAGACTCTGCGCAACAACCGTATCGAGCTGCGCATCAAGGGCGCCAAGAACAAGATCCTGAACGACCTGTCTGTGCTCCCCGGCGTGAAGAATGCCGAGCTTCTGCGTGTCCGCGAGGAGGGCACGGTGGATGTGGCGGTGGAGACGCTTGACGGCGCGGATGTCCGCGAGGCCGTTTTTGCTTACTGCGCGTCTTCTAATCAGCCCATTCTGCTGATGAAGGTGGAGGAGGTCAATCTGGAGGATATCTTCCTGCAGATGACCGAAGGAAAGGAGGTCGTGAAGTAATGAAGGCGATCTATTTGAAGGAGCTGAGAACCTACTTCAAGAACCCGATCGGCTATGTTTTCATTGCGGTCATTTTTGCGGTTTTCGCGGTTTTCTACAGCATTTACTGCCTATACGGCGGCATGGCGGCCTTCGGCTCTACCGTGCTGTCATCCGTGGCGGGCTTTCTGACTTATCTGATCCCCATGCTGACCATGCGTTCGTTCTCGGAGGAGTCCAAGAACCGCACCGATCAGCTGCTTCTGACGGCTCCTGTCCGTAACTGGGATATCGTGCTGGGCAAGTTTTTTGCGGCCTGGACGGTGGTGGCGATTGCGCTGTGCCTGAGCTTCATCATGCCGGCGGTTACGGTGCTGGTTTTTAAGGGCAAGATGGACTGGGCAATGACCTTCGGCGGCTATCTGGCGACCTTCCTGCTGTGCGGCGCCTTTATCGCGCTGGGCATGTTCGTTTCTTCCATGACCGATAACCAGATCGTGGCCGTTCTGGTTGCGCTGGTCATCGTGGTGCTGTTCAGCATCCTGAACGGCGTCGAGAAGGTCTTCCCTGCTGACGAGGGCTTCTCGCTGGCGGTGGTGATGGTCCTGTTCCTGGCGCTGGTGCTGATTGTATATTTCCTGGTGCGCGACGGGCTTCTGATGGGCATCATCGGCGGCGTCGGCGTTATTGTGATGCTGGTGCTGTATTTTGTCATTCCGAGCGTTTATGCCGGTCTGGTCAGCAGGATCCTGGGCTGGCTGAATGTGATGTCCCGCTATTCCCGGATTTTCTCGGGCGTTTTTAACCTGAGTGAAATCTTCTTCTTCCTGGGCTTTGCCGCGTTCTTCCTTTTCCTGACGGTTCAGCGTCTGGAAGCGAAGCGCTGGAACTGATAGGAGGTGCCTCATGAATCTTGGTTATAAATCCGTTGCGCAGAAGCAGAAAAAACTGCGCTACGGCGGCTATTCGGCCATCGCGACTCTGATTGTGACCGTCCTTCTGGTGCTGGCGACTGTTCTGGTGGAGCTTCTGGATCTGACGGTCGATCTCAGCCCCAACAAAATGTATACGACCGGCTCTACCACGCAGAAGGTGCTGGACGAGCTGGAAAACAATATCGATATCTACGGCCTCTTCACGACCGGTACCGAAGAATACTCCTATTATGCGCAGATCGTTACGTTGGCGGAGCAGTACGGCCGCGTCTGCGACAAGGTCACCTACGAGACCGTCGATACGCTGAAGAATCCCGAATTTATCAAGCAGTATCTGAACGAGGGTGATTCCGCTGCCACCATCGATGACGGCAGCTTCATGGTCCTGAACCGTGACAACGGCAAGTACCGCATTCTGGGCCTGTACGATTTCTACGGCTATCTGTCCGAACAGAGCGAGAGCATCGACTCCTTCTGCGCGGAGGAGGCCTTCACCTCGGCCATTCAGTATGTCACCTCCAATCATACGCCGGTGGTCTATCAGCTGACCGGCCACGGAGAGGCGGAGGTCAATTCGACCTTCCTTTCCTACATGCGTACGACCAACTGCGATTTCGAGACTCTGAACCTGCTCTCCTATGAGGGCAGCGCCATCCCGGTCACGAGCTATACCATCCTGATGATGAACGCGCCCACCGCCGATCTTCTGGACCGTGAGTACGAAATGGTGCTGAATTATCTGGAGCGCGGCGGCCGCATGATGATTTTCTTAAGCTACGAGACCTCCCCCTTCCTGACCAATTTCGGGAAGCTCCTGAACCGCTTCGGCATCAGCTACAACACCGCGGAGGGCTATGTGCTCGAAAGCGAAATGAGCCACTACTACTGGCAGCCCTTCATCGTTCTGCCCACGGTCAACACCGAGAGCAAGGCTGCGGAGGCCTTTGATACGGCTAAGAACCACGTTACGCTGCTTTACTCCGTCCCGCTGACACTGACGCAGAGCGCCTCCGGCATGACGGAGACGGAGGTCTTCCTGAGCTCCTCCGATACCGCGGTGCTTTCCGCCTCGCAGGAAAAGGTCGGCCCCTTCGCGCTGGCCGTATCCGTCCGCGAGGAGCGCAACATCGACGGCAAGCCCGTCAGCACCCGCCTGATTGTCTTCGGCGATTCCCAGTTTGTGGACTACAATCAGTCCACGCAGGGTGTCATTACCACCGGCAACTATAAGCTGGTCGCCTCGTCCATCAGCTCTTTGCAGGATGATATCGACGTCCTTTACATCACCGGCAAGAGCATGACCAACAACGCCATCACGGTTTCCGCGACGGATTTCGTGGTCGGCTTCCTGATCTTCGTCATCCTGATCCCCGTCGCTGTCCTGGCGATCGGCCTGGTCATCTGGCTGCGGAGGAAACATCTATGAGCAGAGAAAAAAAGACAGTCAGCCGCTGGCTGAAGCTGGCCCTGATGGGGCTTCTGCTGGTGGCCCTGGTCTTGGGCGTGATTTTCGCCGTCATCCGCAAGCAGGAGCGGGAGCTCGAGGAGAGCGAGGAGTCCCGGGAATTTGTCCTGGACGTCCTGTACGAATATCAGGAGCAGGACATCTACAGCATCTCCTGCGAGCGTGAGGACGGAACGGCCACCATCTATTCCTCGGTGGATTCGGACAATCTGGTCCGCTGGTTCCAGGCGGAATACCCGGAGCGCAGCCTGAACAGCATCTACGCGGACATGGTCACCATCGCGGAGCGCTGCTCGGTCTACGAGCTGATCCGTGAGAACGCGACACAGGCCGACCTGGCCTCCTTCGGCCTGGACCGTCCCTTCGCCCGCCTGGTCATCACCCTGCGCGGCGGCGCTCAGGACGTGCTCCTCATCGGCAGCCTGAGCCTGAAGGGCAACTACGCCTACGTTATGCGCGAAGGGGAGAGCACCATTTATTCCACGAGCTACCTCTTCCGCAAATATTCTTCTTATACCACGCTTGATCTCTACCAGATCGGCATCGCCCAGATCCCCTATTCGGCCAACTTCTCCTTCTGCGAGCTTTACCAAAAGGGCAAGCCTCTGGTCCGTCTGCAGGCCTACGACGCCACCGAGAACTTCGAGCAGAACTACAATCTGAACTACTCGGGCATCTGCTTCGCCTCCCCCTACGATTTCCGCCGCGTCATCGTGGCGACCAACCTCCTGGAGGACGTTTTCAGTAAGGACGCGAAGGAAAACATCCAGGGCGTGGGCATCATTGAGATTTCCGCGTCGCCGGAGGCTCTGGCCTCCTACGGCCTTTCCGAAACAGATCCCGAGTATTACATCCACATGCAGATGATTTCGGGCTCGCCCAACGCCGAGGGGCTCTATACCGTCTACGAAAACGAGTACTATTTCGGCTACCGCTTCGGCGATAACAACGAGTACGTCTACTTCCGCCAGAACGGCGACAACATGGTCTACGGGGTCCTGGCGGCCTCGCTCGACCAGTACGACTTCGACGCCTTCAGCTACATCTGGACCAACATCTTCGAAAGCCGCTTCATTTATGTCGATACGCTGGACATCTATTTCAACGACGACGAGCATTACTTCTTCGACGTGACCGCCTTCAAGGATGAGGCCAACGTCGACCGCTTCACGGTCACCATGGACGGCCGCGAGCTGGACAGCGAGGACTTTGCCCAGCTGCTTTCCGCCTGTTTCATGCTGCGCGCCGACAGCGAGCTCTGGACCGAGCGTCCCGACTGCGATGAAAGCGACAGCGTCCGACTGCTCTACCATCAGAACGACGGAACCGTCCGCGACATCGTTTTCTACCGCATGGGCGACTTTTCCTACGTCACCGAGATGCAGCCCGGACTTTGGTTTGTCTGCCATTATTTTCAGTTTGACAGCCTTCACGAGCAGGTTCAAAAGCTTGCGAAGGCCGACTAATAAAGGATTTTTTCATACAAAAGACGTCCCCTCGCAAGAGGGGATGTCTTTTTTGTCCATATGCCTTTGTGGGATTTATCTATAATGAATAAAAAAATATTTGACAATTTGGGCAAATTAACATATAATCAACAAAGCAGTACGTTGTGATATTTTCGAGGAGAAGACATTTTTATGAAAAACGAATCCGATGTCTTAAAAGCAAAAAAGCGCCGTGCCTCATTCCGGGACGACCTGGCGCTTCATGTAATGGCGCTTCCCGGCGCTATTACCACCTTTATGTTCGCCTATATGCCTATGTACGGTCTTCTGATTGCCTTCAAGGACTACAAGGCTACCCGCGGCATTCTGGGAAGTGAATGGAAGGGTCTTGAAAACTTCAAGTTCCTGTTTACGACCAACGCACTGGCAGAGGGAAGCTGGGAAAAATTAAAAGCCTTCTTCGGCTGGGGCGGATATTCGGCTTCCTACGGCTGGATCATGATCCGCAATACCATCGGCTATAATATTCTCTTTATCATCGTCAACCTGATTCTGGCTGTTGCTCTGGCGCTTCTTTTAAATGAAATGCACAGCAAGCGCCTGGCCAAGGTCGTCCAGACCATCTATATCCTGCCTTATTTCCTGGCCATCACCACCGTCGCCATGATCGTCAAGAACTTCCTTGAGCCCGGTCACGGCGTTCTCGTCAACCTGATCGAAAGAATGGGACTTCCGACCCCCAGCTTCTATAAAGAAGAAAAATGGTGGCCCTACTTCTTCACCATCATCAACGTATGGAAGGGCGTCGGCTATTCCGCCATTGTATATCTGGCCTCCATTGCCGGCATCAGCAAGGATTATTACGAAGCCGCCATGCTGGACGGCGCTACCAAGTGGCAGCAGGCCCGCTTTATCACCATTCCTCAGCTCCGCACCATGATCTCCATCCTGCTGATCATGTCCATGGGCTCCATCTTCAACGGCGATATGGGTCTTTTCTACTCCGTCCCCATGAGTGAAACCTACGGCAACATCCTGTACAAGGTTGCCATGAACCTCGATACCTACGTATACTTCGCCTTCCAGCAGCAGTCCCAGATGGGTCAGACGGTTGCGGTCGGTATGCTTCAGTCTACGGTCGGTCTGATTTTCCTGCTCATCTCGAACGCCATCGTTACCAAGATCGAGCCTGAAAACGCGCTGTTCTGAGGAAGGAGGAAACACAAATGGCAAAAGACAATGAAATGAGCTACAACTACAACCGGTTCAATCAGATCTCTCCCGGCGCCAATGTAGTCTTAAGCATTTTCATGATCATCCTGGCAATCGTCGTTGCCTATCCGGTCGTCCTGATGATCAGTATCTCTTTCTCTGACCAGTACGCGCTTACGGGCCCCTACTCCCTGATTCCCGAACGCTTCACGCTGGCGGCCTATCAAGGCGTTTTCAAATACGGACGTTCCCTGTGGATCTCCTATCTGGTCACCATTTTCCGTACCGTCGCCTACACGGTGCTGGCCCTGATCGTCATGTCCATGTACGCCTACGTGCTGGCGCAGAAGAATTTCAAATTCCACGGCTTCTATACCTACTTCATCTTCTTTACGATGATCTTCAGCGCCGGTATGGTTCCCTGCTACATCATCAACACCAAGTTCTTCCATCTGCAGGACACCGTCTGGATCCTGATCCTGCCCGGCCTGTGTTCGGCCTCGTGGGTCATCATGATGAGGACCTTCCTGAAGACCACCATCCCCGATGCGCTGTTTGAATCTGCCCGTATCGACGGTGCCTCCAACTTCACCATTTTCGGCCGCATCGTTATCCCGCTGTTCAAGCCGGCTTTGGCTACCATCGGTCTGTTCTGCGTCGTTTCCCGCTGGAACGAATGGTTTACCGCTATGATCTACATCCAGGAGAAGAAATGGCTGACGCCTCTGGCCACCATGCTGCAGCGCATCCAGAACCAGATCGAATATCTGAAGCAGATGATCAAGCAGGGCTCTGTTGACCCCTCTTACTATCAGGAGCTTAACAAGATGCCTTCCGAGACCTTCCGTATGGCCATGACCGTTATCGCCACCCTGCCCATCATGTTCGCGTATCCCTTCTTCCAGCAGTACTTCATCGAAGGTCTTACGATCGGTTCCGTAAAGGAATAATTCATTTCGGTTTTAATCCACCCGGATTAAAAATATAAAATCCTAATAGGAGGAAACAAAATGAAACGCTCTCTTATGAGTCGCATTCTTGCTGTCCTGATGGTTATGGCTCTGGCCCTGACCTGCATGGTTGGCTGCAAGAAGGAGCCCGAAGAATCCAAAGTTGAGTCTGAGGCTGAGAAAGAGCTTGTAAAGCTTACCCTCTACACCAACGGTTCTGATTCTGAGGCTGCTACCAAGGTTTGGGCTTACCTGAACGAGTATCTTGGCAAGTCTGATGCTAAGATCGAGATCGAGCCCCATTACATTGCTCCCGGCGAGTACGGTCAGACCATGACCAACCTGCTTGCTGCGGGTTCCGCTCAGCTGGACGTAGTATACTCCACCTCCGGTGGTCTGGACCTTCAGGCCAATGCCGGCGCCGAGTACTTCTACCCCCTGAACGATGTCATTAAGACCAACGGCCAGGGTATCCTTGATACCTGCCCCTCTTTCGGTCTTGATGCCTGCACCGTTAACGGCATTCTGTACGGCGTTCCCACCATGAAGGAGTGGGGCAGCGTATATGCTGTTATCTTCAACACCGATGTTCTGAAGCATCTGGGCCTGTACGACAAGGCTATGTCCCAGAAGTGGAACACCATGGCTGATTGGGAAAGCTTCTTCTATGAACTGAAGGCTGCCCGTGATGCCGATAAGACCTACGGCTCCACCATGAAGTTCGATTCCTACGACTACTTCGGCGGTGCTTTCACCTCTCAGGCTTCTGATGAGTACAAGGCTTTCATGGCTGACAACGGTCTGGAAGCTATCAGCGGCGCCGGCCTGTTCGACCATTGGGACGGCGGTGCTGACCTGTTTGATCAGGTTTGCAACTGGTGGATCCTTGATGACCTGTGCGCTAAGGGCATCGGCGTCAACGTTCCCGAATTCAACTTCTTCAAGAATAAGAAGGCCAACGAAGTCTTCAACGCCTATGCTACCGACGAGTATGCTAAGGTTGTTGCCACCATCGACAAGTGGGTTAAGGACGGCCTGTTCAAGAACTACTCTGATGATGAAGCCGCTCTTGGCAACTTCTATGTTTCCATGAAGGGCGACATGCTTCAGGGCGTTGGTGCTACCTGCGGTCAGCTTTCCATCGGTTGGAACAACAACCTTGGTGCTGCTACCACCACTCTGTTCACCTCTGAGTGCGTTCCCAGCCAGGTTCGTTTCGCTACCCGCGGCGGCTGCCAGGGCGCTGTTGAGACCATCGCTTACAACTCCAAGAACGTTGAGCGCGCTATGGATTACCTCAACCTTCTGTACGTTGACCAGACTCTGATCGACACCTTCCGTCTTGGTATTGAAGGCGTTCATTGGAACAAGACCGCTGACGGCCGTGCTGAGTTCACCGAAATCGGTGGCCCCTCCGGCGAAGGCTGGTACAACTGGTATGGCGTAAACTACGGCGGCAACTTCCTTGCCTGCACCGTACCCACCACCCAGGCTGCTGACGTTCTCGTTCAGCTTGCTTCCTGCTCCAAGATTGCTGCTCCCTCCTGCGCTTGGGACTTTGATACTGCCGACTTCGACGGACAGATCTCCGCTATGAACAACACCGTCGGTATCTACCTGACTCAGCTTCAGGAAGGTCAGTGCGCTGACTACGCTGCTACCCTTGCCGAGTTCCTTGACAAGCTGGCTGCTGACGGCGTTGACAAAGTAATCGCTGGTTACCAGGCTCAGATCGACGGCTAATCGCTGTTGATTTCTTGAGAAACCAAGTTTACACAAAGGCTCCGCATGGGCTTCGCTCAAGCGGAGCCTTTTTTTTCTTGAAATTTCCGGGAGACTGTTGTATACTCGTTTCAATTATTTTTATTGACGGGGGTGGCGAATTTTGCTGATTGTAAAGAAATTCGGCGGCAGCTCCGTGGCGGATGCCGAGCGCGTGCGGCATGTGGCGCGCATCATTGCAGACGAAGCGGATCGCGGCAATAAAGTTGTGGTGGTTTTGTCCGCGCAGGGCAAAACGACGGACCGCCTGATTGCGAAGGCGCATGAACTGGCGGCGGAGCCTTCCAAGCGCGAAATGGATATGCTGCTCACAATCGGTGAGCAGGAGTCGGTGGCGCTTATGGCGGTTTGTCTGAACAGCATGGGGTACAAGGCGGTGTCGCTTAACGCCTTTCAGGTCCCGATGATTACGACCGCCGTGCACGGAAACGCGCGTCTCGAAAATGTGGATTCGCTTCGCATCCAGAACGAGCTGGAGCAGGGGAGGATCGTGCTCGTGACGGGCTTCCAGGGCATCGACAAGTACGGTGATTATACAACGCTCGGCCGGGGCGGCTCCGATACAACGGCCGTCGCGCTGGCTGCAGCGCTCTCCGCGGATCGCTGTCAGATCTACACGGATGTGCCCGGCGTCTTTACGGCCGACCCGCGCGTGGTCCCGAACGCCCGCTGCATTCCTGAAATCGGTTACGATGAAATGCTTGAAATGGCCTCGACCGGCGCCAAGGTACTGCATAACCGCTGCGTTGAGCTGGCCCGAAAATACAAGGTCGTCATCGAAGTGCTTTCCAGCATGGTCGATGCACCCGGAACGCTTGTCAAGGAGGATTCCAAAGTGGAAAAAATGCTTATTAACGGCGTTTCTGCCGATCGCAATATGATTCTGTGCACCATCTTCGGCATGAAGAACGAGCCCGGCCAGGCCTTCCGCCTGTTCCAGTGTCTGGGCGCCGCCCATATCAATGTCGACCTGATTCTGCAGTCCGTCCCGCATGAGGGGCAGAAGTGCATGGCCTTCACCTTCCGCAAGGAGGACGAAGCCGAAACGCGCCGCGTCATAGCCGAATACGCGGAGGAGACCGGTGACATCGAGGCCATCTACCGCGATGACCTGGCCAAGGTTTCCGTCATCGGCGCCGGCATGACCTCCAACCCCGGCATCGCCGGCATGGTTTTTGAGGCGATGTACAACGTCGGCATCAACATTGTGATGATCAGCACCTCCGAAATCAAGATTTCGGTTCTGGTGGACGCGAACGACGCGGATGACGCAGTCCGTTCCATCCACGACCGCTTCCGCCTGTACGAAGGGCGGTAAGAGCACGCATTTTCCCGCAAAAAACAGGCCTTGTTCCGGCGAAGAAAACCGGAGCAAGACCTGTTTGTTTTATGAATCTTTACCGTGCGAGGTGCGCGAGCACGTCAGCGTAGACCGTCATGCGGGTCGGTTCGTTCAGAACCTCATGGCGAAGGCCTTCAAAGAGCGTGTCCGTGACGGATGTGTAGCCGCGCTCCTTCAGGAAATCGACGGCGGCGCGGAAATGAGCCGCGTCGGTCAGGCAGGGGTCGCAGGAGCCGGACACGAAGTGGATGGGAAGGCCGGGCTTGGCGAGTCCGAAGGCCTTGGCGTCGTAGCAGCCGATGATCAGCTTGAAGAGCGCCTCGTAGCCGTTCAGGGTGAAGGTGAAGCCGCACAGCGGGTCGGCGTCGTAGGCGGCGACGGCCTGTTCGTCGGTGTTCAGCCAGGCGTTGGGCGATTTGGCGTCCGGGATGTTCTTGTTGTACGTGCCGAAGGCCATTTTGGTGATGAAGGCGCTGCGATGGCGCTCGCCCTTGAAAAGCTTCAATGCCTTCACCAGGCCGAGGCCGGCGGCACCGGCGGGATTGGCAGCCACGCAGCCGCTTACGACCAAAGCGTCCAGGTCCGCGTCGTAGCGCTGCAGATAGCAGCGGACGATGAGCGAGCCCATGCTGTGGCCGAAAAGCGTCAGCGGAAGACCCGGGTAAAGCTCCCTGAGCCTGAGTGTCATCTGGTGGGTGTCCTCGACGACGGCCTCATTGCCGCGCGCGCCGAAGTAGCCGAGGTCGTCTGCGCAGGCGACGCTTTGCCCGTGGCCGCGGTGGTCATGGATGAGGCAGACGAAGCCCTGCTCGCTCAGCCAGCTCATGAAGGGCAGGTAGCGCTCCTTGTACTCGGCCATGCCATGGCAGAACTGGACCAGGCCGACGGGCTCACTGTCCGGGACGGTCACGAGCACACTGAGCTTCGTGCCGTCAAAAAGGGACGGAATTATGTAATTTTCTTGCTTCATGACAAAGCCTCCACGAATGAATTTGAGATAAGTATATCACAAAAGCAGGGAGGCGCAACTTGCAAAGAGCAAAGATTTTTGGTAAAATAGAGCGACGTGCAAGAAAGGAGGGGGAAGCCATGGGACTGCTGCATCAAGCGCAGTTTTTGCTGGACAGCGGCGCAGAACGCATTATTGAGATTCTCGAAGACGCGGGCTATGAGGCCTACGCCGTCGGCGGCTGCGTCCGCGATGTGCTGCTGGGACGGGATCCGCAGGACTGGGACATCACGACCTCGGCCTCTCCGGAAGAAATCTCGGCCTGCTTTCTGCGCACCTTTGACACCGGGATCAAGCACGGAACGGTATCCGTGCGCCTGTACGGCCACACCTATGAGGTCACGACCTACCGGGTCGACGGGGACTATGCGGACCATCGCCGCCCCGACAGTGTGACCTTTACCAGCAGTCTGCGGGAGGATCTGGCGCGGCGCGATTTTACTATCAACGCCATGGCCTTTCACCCGGAGCGCGGGCTGGTCGATCTTTTCGAGGGACAGAAGGATCTTGCGCGGCGCGTGGTGCGCTGCGTCGGCGTGCCTGCGGACCGCTTTGAGGAGGATGCGCTGCGTATGCTCCGCGCCCTTCGCTTTGCGGCTTACCTGTCCTTTGACATTGACCCCGCCACCTACGCGGCGGTCG
This sequence comes from Bianqueaceae bacterium, assembly GCA_045599825.1. Lineage (GTDB taxonomy): Bacteria > Bacillota > Clostridia > Lachnospirales > Bianqueaceae > JAZQNF01. Next base: position 18,041 of record JAZRWR010000051.1, read on the forward strand.
CCGAAAAAGCTCCGCTCATGCGCTTCATCAGCAGGGAGCGCATTGCTGAAGAAATGAATAAGATCCTGCTTTCCGCTCATCCCGACCGGATGGCGGCCGTGTGGGAGACGGGCCTGATGCCCTACTGCCTGCCGCAGTTCGACGGGACGGATTTTCCCTTTGAAAGCCTTTCGGAGGTGCCGGCCGTGCGTGTGCTGCGCTGGGCAATGCTTCTTAGGCGTCTGTCGGAGGACGAGAGCAATCTGGCTCTGCGGGAGCTGAAATTCGATAATGACACCCGGCTGCGCGTCGCGCGCATCGCCCGCTACCGTGAGGAGACGCTCCCCACGGAGCCGGGGCCCATGCGGCATTTTCTGCACGAGCTGGGGCCGCGCTATTTTGAGGAGCTCTATGCCGTCAGGCGTGCGCTGGGGACGGAGAACGAGGCAAGCTATGCGCAGTATCTTGCGCAGAGGGACTGCCCGCTTGAAATCCGCGACCTCGCGGTCGGCGGGCGCGATCTGATGGAGCAGGGCATTTCCGGGCCCGCGGTCGGCGCCGTTCTGTCGGCCCTGCTGGAGCGCGTTCTGGACGAGCCCGGGCTGAATCGGCGAGAAAGCTTGCTTGAACTTTCCGCGGAAATATGATAAAATACAAGAACATTTTGCAAAGAAGGAGGTAGGTCCGTGAGTCCCGAAGACAACAGCTCTCAGAAGCTTCTGAGCGAAGCCGCGCCGGATCGCGTGCAAGAGCAGGAGCAGGATGAAATCGAAGAATACCTGCCTCCCGCTGAAGAAGAGACCGAAACGCTTGAGGAGCGCCTGCACAACTATATCCGCTGGATGAGCGTGGGCGCCGCCTTTGTCGTGGCAGTCATTCTGAGCGTCGCCATCGTCGCCTACGTCAACTTCCTGCAGACCACGAAGGAATCCTCTCAGCCGGAAAGCGAAAGCAGCACGGTATACGAATTTGCCGAAATGTTCGGCGTAGTCACGCAGGTCAAGGACACGGTGGTCACCGTCTACAATACAGAGGACGGTTTCGACGAGTTCAATCTGGCCGGTGCCAAGAAGATGACCGATGAATACGGCATTGAGCTCGAAATGGAAGAGATCGTCGTCGGCAGCATCGTGCAGATCCGGTACAACCGCGTGGGCAAGGCGGTCGAGCTGTTCCGCTACAGCGCACAGGCCGTCACGCTCAGCCAGGTGACGGGCGTATCCTTCACGAATCCGGACGCGCAGGCCGACGGGTCGCAGGGCGCTTCTACCATTGTGATCGACCGCAAGACCTATACCTACGACAAAGAGCTTCTGGTCTTCTACCGCGGCGCGCTGGTCGACCCGGGCATGCTGACTCCCAACATGGTGCTGGACGTCCGCATCCTGGACGGCCATATTTACAGCATCACTGTGCTGAGCGGCGAAGGCATCATCAAGCTGAATTCCATTCCCATGGACTATTTTGACTCCGTCATGATCCTGACGCCCGAAATGGGCGCCGAGCAGGAGATCGTTCTGACGCAGGATACCAAGTTCATCAACGCGACCGAGGGCACCACCAAATACCGCGTGGTCGCCGATGAGGTCACGCTCTGCGAGGGTACGCTCATGATACCCGGAGAAGGCCGCAGCGTCCTGCTTTCCCTGCTGCCCCTCCAGAAGCTGAAGGGCATCCTGGTCTTTGACATCAACGTCAAAAACGCCAAAATCTTCATCGAAGAAGAAGAATACAAGACCGACCGCAGCATCACCCTGCCTTACGGCGATTATACCGTCACGCTGTCGGCCGAGGGCTACAGTGAGGCTGTCATCTACGTTACGGTCGACCAGCCCTACAAGATCATCACTGTCGACATGAATGCGCTGAAATCGCAGCTCATCATTTCGTCCAGCATGTCCGGCTCCCGCCTCTACATCGACGGAGAGCTTATCACCACGATGCGCGGCAAGGAAGTCACGGTTCCCATGAATCCGGGCACCTACCGCATCAGCGTTGAAAATGACGGCTACGAAACACTGGAGACCACCGTCACCATCCGTGCGAATGAAGCGGACCGCGTCCTCTTCTTCACCGGCTTCAAGAAAATCGTCGTCATCGAGTCCTCCGAGCCCGAGCCCGAGTCCCGGATCGAATCCGAGCCGACGGAAGAGAGCGGTGAAAACGGTGACAGCGGCAACGAATTTTCCCCGGAAGGGTAAAGAAGCATATTAGGCCGGGTCGCAGACGATCCGGCTTTTTCTGCAGAAAGGTGCGAGCATGAACGGAAGAAAAGCCATTTGCCAGCGCGGCTACGCCAAGCTGAATCTGAGTCTGGATGTCTGCGGTGTCCGGGAGGACGGCTACCACGAGGTGGCGATGATCATGCAGACCATCCGCCTTTGGGACGAGGTGACGGCAGAGCTTCAGCCGGTCGAGGAGGGCATCACCATCGAGTGCAATCTGCCCTATATTCCGAAGGACCGCCGCAACCTGGTTTATCAGGCGGCGGAGCTTTTCCTTGCGGAGTGCGGGCTTTCTTCGGGCGTGAAGCTGCATGTGTTCAAGAAGATCCCGGTTTCTGCGGGTCTGGCCGGCGGCAGCGCGGACGCAGCGGCAACGCTGAAGGCGCTTAACCTGCTTTTCGGCACGCAGCTGCCCATCGCCAGGCTTATCGAAATGGGTGCCGGGCTGGGCTCGGACGTGCCCTACTGCCTGATCGGCGGGACCTGTCTGGCCACGGGCCGGGGCGAGATCGTCGAGCGAATCCGCCCGATGCCGGAGGCCTTCGCGGTCCTCATCAAGCCCGACTTCAGCATCTCTACGCCCTGGGCCTATGCCCGCTATGACGAAATGCAGTCGGACATCCATCCGGATCTTGAGGCCATGCAGGCGGCCATTGCCGCAGGCGACTGGGACGGAATCCGCGCCCAGATGATAAATCTGTTGGAGCCGGCCGTCAGCGACGAATATCCGGTCATTACCGATATCCGCGACCAGCTGCTGGCGCACGGTGCCCGGGCTGCGCTGATGAGCGGAAGCGGACCTACGGTATACGGCCTTTTCGATAAGGAGAAGAGCGCGCGCCGCTGTTATTTCCAGCTGAAAAAATACTTCCCGGAGCGCTATACGGTCATTATGCGCGAGCTGTACCAGCCGCTGGGCAAGCGGCGGCTGCGCAATGCGCGGAAAGAAGCGGCAAATTAAGACGCTGCGGCCGCGCATACGCGCGGAAAGAAACGGCAAATTAAGACGCTGCGGCCGCGCATACGCGCGGAAAGAAGCGGCAAATTAAGACGCTGCGGCCGCGCATACGCGCGGAAAGAAACGGCAAATTAAGATGCGTCGTCAGCGCATACGCGGAAAAATTGAAAAATTCGAAGCCGAAGTGAAACATTTCGGGTTTTTGCTTGTTATATTATCAGTCCCTGCCGCGGCCGGGCCCATGCTAAGAAACGCTTAAGAAAGGATTTTCCTTGAAAAGAGAGGCAGATGAGCGCCTGGAAGGCCTGGTGCGCGAAGTAATTTTCCAAAATGACGATACCGGATACAAGGTCCTGGAGCTGGAGGACAGTCAGGGCGACCTGGTGACGGCGGTCGGCACACTGCCGGGCGTGGAAGCAGGCGTCATGCTGAAGGCCGAGGGCTTTTGGGATACACATTCAAACTATGGGGAGCAGTTTCGTGTCTGCTCCTTTTCGTGTGCCTATCCGCAGGGCCGCCTGGCGATGGAGCGCTATCTGGCCTCGGGTGCGGTCAAGGGAGTCGGCGCGGCACTGGCCAAGCGCATTGTCGATAAGTTCGGCGATCAGACCTTCGAGATCATCGAGCGTGAACCGGAGCGGCTGGCGGAGGTCAAGGGCATCGGCCTGAGCGCGGCCTGCTCCATCGGGGAGCAGTTTGCCGCAGGGCGCGATATGCGCGACGTTCTGATGTTTCTGCAGGAGCTGGGCGTATCGCCGGCCATGTCCGTGCAGATCTACCAGCGCTTCGGCAATCAGACCGTGGCCAGAATCCGCGAGAATCCGTATGTTCTGGCGGACACGGTGCGCGGCATCGGCTTTGAGCGGGCCGACGAAATCGCCGGGCGTATGGGCATCGGCGGGGACGATCCGGCCAGACTCCGGGCCTGCACCCTATACTGTCTGAATCAGGCCGCTGCGCAGAGCGGCCACACCTATCTTCCCTTCGAGGAGGTGGAGGACCGTGTGGTGGAGCGCACCGACGCGCCTGTCCAGGCTGTCGAGAACGCCATCACGGACCTGTCCGTGGCCGGACGCCTGGTCATTAAGAAGAACCATGTATTTCTGACGGCTCTGTACCGCGCGGAAAATGCGGCCGCACTCAGGCTGCTGGAGCTTCTGCACCGGCGGCGCCGCCGCAGGTTCAAGGAAGCGGACCTGGTCCGCGTGCAGGAGCTTCGAGGCATCGTGCTTTCGAAGGAGCAGGAGGACGCGGTGCGCGCAGCGCTCGGCGAGGGCGTCCTCGTCATCACAGGCGGGCCGGGCACGGGCAAAACCACTATAATCAATGTCCTGCTGGATATGCTGGACGAGCTGAACGAGGACTACCTGCTGGCAGCTCCCACGGGGCGGGCGGCCAAGCGCATGCAGGAGGCCACCGGCCGCGCCGCCGTCACCCTGCACCGGCTGCTCGAGGTTAAGGCCGTGCCGGATGCTTTTTCCGGCGTCGATGAGCGCCAGCTGTTCCAGCGCGACGACACGCATCCGCTCGAAACCGACGTCGTCATCGTCGACGAAATGTCCATGGTCGACGTGCAGCTTTTTGCCGTGCTCATGAAGGCCCTGCCGCATGGCGCGCGACTGGTGCTCGTG
>JAZRWR010000052.1:0-9075 GCA_045599825.1 Bianqueaceae bacterium
GCAGCTTTGGGATGGGAGTCTCCCAATCAAAGGCAAAAGAAACTTGGAGTGAAGCCGGAGAGATTGGGCTCTGATTCATTCTAACACAGCGTCTTTTTTTCTTTGAGTTTTTGGTCTCACATCATTTACAAATGAACACAATTTGAAAACAACCGCAGCCTCCAAATTTTGAAAGCCTGTGTTGCGAAAAAGCTTCGTTCATGCTAAAATCAAAAGACAAATGACAAGCTCCGGAGGCAACATGACAGACCTTTCCATTATCCGCAATTTCAGTATCATTGCCCACATCGACCACGGCAAATCCACCTTGGCAGACCGCATCATCCAGATGACCGGTCTGTTAACCGAACGCGAAATGCAGGAACAGGTGCTGGATAACATGGACCTGGAGCGCGAGCGCGGCATCACCATCAAGGCGCAGGCCGTCCGTCTCATCTACAAGGCGAGCGACGGAAAGGAATATGTCTTCAACCTGATCGATACGCCCGGTCATGTCGACTTCAACTATGAAGTTTCCCGCAGCCTGGCAGCCTGCGAGGGAGCCGTCCTGGTCGTTGACGCAGCGCAGGGCATCGAAGCGCAGACCATCGCCAATGTCTATCTTGCCCTCGAGCATAACCTGGAAATTCTGCCTGTCATCAATAAAATCGACCTGCCCGCGGCTGAGCCCGAGCGTGTCAAAAAGGAAATCGAGGACGTCATCGGTCTGGAGGCTGAGAACGCGCCTCTCATTTCCGCGAAAAAAGGCATCAACATCGAAGAGGTGCTGGAGCGCATCGTGACGGATGTCCCGGCCCCCAAGGGCGACATCAGCGCCCCCCTCAAGGCGCTCATTTTCGACTCTTTATACGATTCCTACCGCGGCGTCATCGTTTTCTGCCGCATCATGGACGGCTGCATGCGCAAGGGCATGCGCGTCCGCATGATGGCGGCCGAGCAGGAATACGACGTTGTCGAGGTGGGCTATATGGGCGCCGGCACGCTGATTCCCGCCGAATCCCTGGGCGCGGGTGAGGTCGGCTATTTCACCGGAAGCATCAAGGAGGTTTCTCACACCCGTGTCGGCGATACCGTCACTGAGGCTCTCCGTCCCACAGCTGCGCCGCTGCCCGGCTATAAGCAGGTCCAGTCCATGGTTTACTGCGGTCTGTATCCCGCTGACGGCTCTCATTACGGCGACCTGCGCGACGCACTCGACAAGCTGAAGCTGAACGATGCGTCCCTGTTTTACGAGCCCGAAACCAGTAAAGCCCTGGGCTTCGGCTTCCGCTGCGGTTTCCTGGGTCTTCTGCACATGGAGATCATTGAGGAGCGTCTGGAGCGTGAGTTCAACCTTGAGCTCGTCACGACCGCGCCCGGTGTCATCTACAGAATCATCAAGACGGACGGCACGGAAATCATGATTTCGAACCCGACCGACCTGCCGGATCCTTCTGAAATTCTGGAAATGCAGGAGCCCATCGTCGAGGCTGAAATCATGCTGCCGACCGAATACATCGGCTCCATCATGGACCTCTGCCAGGACCGCCGCGGTGTGTATCTGGGCCTCGAATACATCGAAAAGACGCGCGCCATTCTGCGCTACCATATGCCCTTGAACGAAATCATCTACGATTTCTTTGACGCCCTGAAGTCCAAGACGCGCGGCTACGCCTCGCTCGACTACAATTTCCTGGACTACGAAAAGAGTGAGCTGGTCCGTCTGGACATCCTCATCAACCACGAAGCAGTGGATGCGCTGTCCTTCATCGTTCACGAGACAAAGGCCTACGAGCGCGGCCGCCGCATCTGCGAAAAAATGAAGGATGAGATTCCGCGTCACCTTTTTGAAATACCCGTACAGGCCGCTATCGGCAGCAAGATCATCGCCCGCGAAACCGTCAAGGCCGTCCGCAAGGATGTTCTGGCAAAGTGCTACGGCGGTGATATCAGCCGCAAGAAGAAGCTCCTCGAGAAGCAGAAGGAGGGCAAGAAGCGCATGCGCCAGATCGGCGATGTCGAGGTGCCCCAGGCTGCTTTCATGAGTGTTCTCAAATACGACGAAGACAAGTAACTGATTCACTTTTTCCGCTTATTAGGTTCATCCGATGTGGCAGCACATCATCGAATATAAATCTATATAGGAGGTAAAGTTATGCAGAAACGAAACAAGATACAACTGGTTATTGCCCTTTTGCTTTGCGCCGTCAGCATCATCGGTGCCGGCCTCGTGCAAACGGACTTCGGCAAAATCGAGATGAGCGACATTACCATCGAGACCCCTGCGGGTGATCTGACCGCTTATCTCTTCAAGCCGGACAATGGCGCAAAGGACCAGCCGGCCCCCGCGGTGGTCTGCCTTCACGGCTATCTGATCAACCGTGAAATGCAGGACGCCAACTATGTGGAGCTTGCCCGCCGAGGCTACGTGGTGCTCTCTCTCGACGGCTTTGCCCACGGTAATTCCGATGTTCCCTCCGGCTACGCCGATGACATCCTGGTCCGCTCCAACGGCATGAGCGCCGCAGTTGAGTACCTGAGCGCACTGGAATACGTGGATCCTGCTCAGATCGGCGTGACGGGCCATTCTATGGGCGGTCAGTACAGCTACACCACCATGGAATACTACACTTCCCTGGAGGAAGAGGCGCTGAAGAACGGTGCGGATGCCGCCGCGGCTCACAAGCTCAACAAGGTCAATACGGGCGTCATCGTCGGCAATTATCCCTCGGGCATGGCCGGCGACAAGGACGGCAGAAGCTTCCTGTGCCACGCGAACGTCATCGGCGCGACCTATGACGAATTCTTCTTCTCCAACCTTGCGGTCCTGCTCACCAGCGACAGCTCCAAGAATTGGGTTTCCAATCTGACCGGTACCGCCGTGACCGCGGACCTGGAGGAGGGCAGGACCTATGTCTCGCCGACCACCGGCTACACGATCACCCTGTACAATCCCAAACAGTTCCATGCGACCAACCATTTCTCCGTGAAATGCGTCAAGTACCTGGTCGAAAGCTTTGAGCGCAGCATGCCCGCGCCGAAGCAGATTGCGAGCAGCAATCAGCTTTGGCTTGCGAAGGAGCTTCTGAACATGGTCGGTCTGATCGGCTTCTTCCTGCTGGTCGTTCCGCTGATCGATCTTTTCACCTCGCTTCCCGGCCTCAAGGCAGTCCGCAGAGAAGTCCGCACATTTGAAAAGCCCGAAAAATACGTAAGAAGAAACATCGGCACAGGGATCATCAATTCGCTTCTGATTGTGCCGGTCATGGGCCTGGGCTACGTGCTTCTGGTCAACATCATCTGGCCTCAGGATACCACCGGCGGTATCGCCCTCTGGGCCATCGCCTGCTCCCTGGTCATTCTCGGTTCCATCAAGAAGCCCTTTAAGAAGCAGGGCAATAAGCTGAAGGGCGCCGCCCTCCGCGAGGAGCTCGGCACCAACATCGGCTTCGGAGGCTTCCTCCTGGTGCTGGTCGTATCGCTGCTCGTAGCGATCGTCACCTATCTCAGCGTCTTTGCCGCAGACTGGATCAACCAGACCGACTACCGTATCTGGTCCTTTGATATCCGCGTCTTCCCCGCCTCGAAGATTCTGGTCGCGCTGCGCTATCTGCCGCTCTTCTTCGGCTTCTACATGATGCAGTCCATAGCGGCCTCCCGCGGGACCTTCAACAAAGATGCCGGCGAAACGAAGCAGGTCATCAGCTGCGGTATTTTCAACATGATCGCGCCCGCACTGCTGCTCATCGTGACCTTCCTGCCGACGCCTTTGTTCCAGGCGACCACCTGGGTGGCGCTGTTCTCCGCGGCCGGCATTCCTGCGCTTGCGACGGTCTTTGCGCTTATTCCGATTCTGCTGCTGCCGGTCGTTCCGATGATGTTTATCACCGCGGCCATCAGCGTAAGAAGCTACCGTCTTACCGGTAATGTCTGGCTTGCCGGCATCATCAATACGCTCTTGATCACGATGATCACGGTCGCCAACACATCCTTCTCCTATCCGTATTGATGGGAAAAACTGCATACGCGTAGGCGGATAAAGCAACTGACAGTGCTTTTATGCATTACAAAGCCCACCGGGATTTCGGTGGGCTTTTTTGTGTCTGATCTTCGCTTAGAAAATGACGTCGATATCGACGCGGCCGGAGATGCCGGAAACCGTTGCACTGGAGGAGAACTGCCACAAATCGTAGTGATAGGAAAAGCTGGGCATCGTATAGTTCGTGGTCCAGTTGGCAAGCCAGATGGAATAGGAGTCGAGCTGAGTGTAGCTGAGCTCGCTCAGGAAGTAGCTCTTGCTGGCGTAGATGCCGGCCTCATAGCCTGCGTTTGTAACGGTTTCGCAGAAGGCCTTGGCGACGAGCGTGTGCTGCTCGCGGTTCAGCTGGTCCGCGCGGCCGTTCGGGTATTCTGCGCTGTGCTCCATATCGATGTAGATAGGCATGTCGGGGTGGATATTGTTGGTCTGAAGAGTTCTGATCGTCCAGGAGGCCTCCTCGACGGCTTCCTGCGAGGTGATGGCGGCGGAGAAGAAATAGATGCCGACCTTAAGCCCCGCTGCCTGCGCATCGCGGATATAGCCGATGGCGCGGTCGTCGCTGTAGAGCGTGCCGGACGGGCCGTAGCCGCGGCCGCCGATGCGGATGATGATGAAGTCGATGCCGTCGGCCTTGACCTTGCTCCAGTCGCTGACGCGTTGCCATTCGGACACGTCGATGCCCATGGCCGCCGCCTTGACGCCGCTCTCATTGAAATAGTAATGCTTGCCGTCAATTTTGACGTAACCTGTGACGGGTGCTCCGTTTTGGTAGTAATACTGCCTGCCGCTCTGTTCATACCAGCCGTTTTCCGGTTTTTCTGGGGCGGAGGATTCCTCTTCGGGTATCAGATTGATTTCATAATCCGCTGCGGGGGTATGCGAGCCGGTGAAGAGCTCGACCTGCTCATAGGCGGGATCGGCTTCCTCGGAGGAGCTGAGCCTTTTCCCGTAGGCGAGGAGGCCGTCGATCATCACGGGGAGGACATCGCTTTCCACATTGCTGCCGCGCAATAACAGATAACCTTCCGGACCGATGGAGAAAGTGCAGACGCCGTCGGACAGATCCTGGCGGCTGCCGTTGGGCTCGGGGCTTACGCCGGGCTGAAAGGGAAGGGATTCTTCGCGGGACTCCTCCTTGGATTCTACCTCGGGCTGCGAAGGTTCTCCGTTGATTTCCGGAGTTTCGCCCTGGGACTGATTGCCTTTGTCATCCTTGTCGCCCTGCAGCTCTTTTTCATTCTCTTCGTTGTTGACTTTTATGTCGACAACGTCTTCAATATTCTGAATGACCTTTTTTTCGACCTTTTCCTTGACCCGGATGGAGAAATCCTCGGCCTGGGTGAAGCCTTCCTTCGGTTCGCAGGAGAGGGTGTAGAGGCCGGGCTTCAGCTGCCGAAGGTAGGTGCTGCCGTGGTCGTTGGTTTCAACGGTGGTGCGGCTGCCGTCGGGTCCCGTTACGGTGATGCGGAAGGAGCCCTGTGCATTGCGGCCCTGGGCGTCGCGGACGACCAGATACATGTCTTCTTCGGTAGAGGAGGCGGCCAGATGGATGATAAAGCGCTCATCCAGCGTAAAGACACTTTCCTCGATTTCGATGGTCTCGGGGACGGAATCTTCCGACTGCGATTCACGGTCAGGGGCAGATTCTCCGCTTCGGGATTCTTCACTGCCGGATTCATCCGGCTGCGATTCCTGAGGACCTTCGCTCTCGTCGGGCTTTGAGGCGCTTGTTTCTTCTCCTCCTTCGGACTCGGGTCCGCCGACTGATTCGGTAAATGCGCGCACACTGTCCACTACGGAGGTCCAGGCGGCTTTCGCGTAGGTGCCCATTTTGGCGCTGTCGGGCCCCGAATAGATCAGCACTGCCGCTTCGGCGGCTGCCATCAGAAGCCCGATCAGTATTTTATATGCTTTTTTCATTGGCTCCTTCTTCTTGGGGCTGAATTTTGTCAGGCTGTTCCGTTAGCAGAACGGCTTCTTTTCTTTTATTCAAAAAGGCGAGCACGATCATCAGGACAACGCCCAAAAGAATCATGCCGACGGATACCACGACGGAAACCGGGATGTTCGTGTTCCAAAGCAGGAGCTGATCGGTGCGGAGCGGCTCCACAAAGGCGCGGACGATACCGTAACCGATGAAATAGCTGCAGGCAGCCTGGCCGTTGAATTTCTTGAACTTCCACATTAAAAGCATGAGCAGGAGGACCATCAGGCAGCCGAAGGATTCGTAGAGGAAGGTCGGATGGACCTGAATATAGGTGGTGCCGTTGACCGTAATGGCTTTGTCCAGGAGCTCGGGGGTGAGGTAATAGGCGGTTTTGATGTTAAGGCGCATCGCGAAAAGGCCGTCGCAGTAGCCGCCGAAGGCTTCCTGATTCATGAAATTGCCCCAGCGGCCGATGGCCTGACCGAGCGCCACGCAGGGGAGGCAGGTGTCAAGGAGGAGAGCAAAATCAAGCTTTCTGTGCCGGCAGAAGAAAAAGGCGATGATAATGTCGGCAATGATGCCGCCGTAGATGGCGAGACCGCCGTTCCAGATCGCGATGATCTCGGACGGATGCGCACTGTAGTAATCCCAGGAAAAGAGGACGTAATAGAGGCGGGCACCCAGGATGCCGCCGATGACTGCGTAGATAAAGAAATCCACATAGTTTTCGCTGTTCTGTCCGCTTTTCTTCGCGATGGTCATGCAAAGAAGAAAGCCCAGCAAAAAGCCGATCATGATGATGAAGCCGTACCAGGCGACCGAGAAATTTCCGATGCTGAAAAAGGTGCGGTCAAGATGGTCGATTTCGATTCCGAGATTGGGAAACCATACGTCCGGCATGAGTTTTGCCTCCATAGTAAAGATACACTATTATATACCGATTTAATATATTTGTAAAGTTTCAGAACGGCGTGCTCCTGCCGAGGTCACGGTGCGGTTTTCCTTGACAATGCGCGGTTTTAGAGTATACTGAAAAAAACACTTTTTTTCGTTGATTACAGCCTGTACAAGGAGAAACTTTTATGAAATTAGGTATCGTCGGTTTACCGAATGTCGGAAAAAGCACCCTGTTCAACTGCCTGACGAAGGCGGGCGCTGCAGAGGCGGCCAATTACCCCTTCTGCACCATCTCGCCCAATGTCGGCATGGCTCTTGTCCCGGATGCCCGTCTGACGGAGCTGACTAAAATGTATAATTCCGCCAAAACCACACCCGCCGTTGTCGAGTTTGTCGACATCGCCGGCCTGGTCCGCGGCGCCAGCAAGGGCGAGGGGCTGGGCAACCAGTTTCTCTCTCATATCCGCGAGTGTGATGCCATCGTTCATGTCGTCCGCTGCTTTGAGGACGGGGACATCATCCATGTCGACGGCAGTGTCGATCCGATGCGCGATATCGAAACCATCAACCTGGAGCTCATTTTCTCGGACATGGAGACGCTGGAGCGCCGCCGCGCCAAGGCACTGAAGGCTGCCAAGGCAGACAAGGAAGCGGCTGTAGAGGCGGCTTTCATCGAGCGTGTCTATGCGGTTCTCGAAAGCGGACAGCGCGTAAAGGGCATGGAGCTTACGGACAGTGAAAAGGCTTATCTGGATTCCTATGAGCTGCTTTCCGCCAAGCCTGTTATCTATGCGGCCAATGTCCTCGAGGACGATCTGGCCGATGACGGTGCGAATAACGCCCATGTCGCCCGCGTCCGCGAATACGCGGCGTCCCAGGGCGAGGAGGTCTTTGTGGTCTGCGCCAAGATCGAGGAAGAAATCGCGGCGCTTGACGAAGAGGAAAAGCAGATGTTCCTGGAGGAGCTGGGGCTTTCTGCCGGCGGTCTGGACAGGCTGATTGCGGCCAGCTACCGCCTGCTGGGCCTGATTTCGTATTTGACGGCCGGCCCGACCGAAAGCCGCGCCTGGACCATTACGAAGGGCACGCTGGCGCCTCAGGCAGCCGGAAAGATCCATTCCGACTTTGAGCGCGGCTTCATCCGTGCCGAGGTAATCGCCTATAACGACCTTATGACCTGCGGCTCCGAAAAAGCCGCCAAGGAAAAGGGTCTGATGCGTTCGGAGGGCAAGGATTACGAGATGAAGGACGGAGACGTGGTCCTGTTCCGCTTCAACGTATGATTTTCGGAGGAATTATTCAGTGAATTATGTTTCTGACAAGGACCGTGCGCAAATCGAAAACCGCCGGACCTTTGCGATCATTTCCCATCCCGATGCCGGTAAAACGACTCTGACCGAAAAGCTCCTGCTGTACGGCGGCGCCATCAACGAGGCCGGCACGGTCAAGGGCAAAAAGAACAGCCGCCAGGTCGTCTCCGATTGGATGGAAATCGAGAAGCAGCGCGGAATTTCCGTTACCTCATCGGTCATGCAGTTCGAGTATGACGGCTATTGCATCAACATTCTGGACACCCCGGGCCATCAGGATTTCTCCGAGGATACCTACCGCACGCTGATGGCCGCGGACTCGGCTGTCATGGTCATCGATGCCTCAAAGGGCGTCGAGGCGCAGACCCGCAAGCTGTTCAAGGTTTGCAGCATGCGCGGCATACCGATTTTCACTTTCGTCAACAAGCTCGACCGTGAAGCGCGCGACACCTTTGATCTGATGAGCGAGATAGAAACGGAGCTCGGCATCGAGACCTGCCCTATCACCTGGCCCGTCGGCTCCGGCAAGGAGTTCAAGGGCGTCTACGACCGCACCCGACGCGAGATGGTCAGCTTCTTCGGCGAAAACGGCCGCCACGAGGTGGAGGTCACCCGCACTCCCTTTGACGACGAGGAGGCCGTGAAGGCGGTTATCGGCGCCGGCAAGTTTGAAAATCTGCAGGAGGAGCTGGAGCTTCTGGACGGTGCCGGGCACGAATTTGACCTGGACATGGTCCGTGCCGGTAAGCTTTCGCCCGTTTTCTTCGGCTCGGCCCTCAACAATTTTGGCGTCGAAATCTTCCTCAACGATTTTCTTTCGATGACCTCGTCTCCGCTGCCCAGGCAGACTGCCGAGGGCACGGTCGACCCCTTCGAGGACCGCTTCAGCGGCTTCGTTTTCAAGATCCAGGCCAATATGAACA
>JAZRWR010000053.1:0-3826 GCA_045599825.1 Bianqueaceae bacterium
GGAGGCGCCGCCATGGAAGCCGTCAGAACCGTCGGAGCCTTCCGATTCTTCTGTGCTCAGGTAGAGGAGGGCGGCTTCGGCGCAGTCGCGCAGGCTGTCGCTGACCTCGCTCAGGCGGAGGGCGTAGTCGCGGATCTGGCGGAGGGCCTCGCCGCGGGGGGCGCCATGGCGCGGAGGCCGGTCGCAGACGAGGGCGCAGACCTCGGCCAGGCGCTCGTCGAGGGGACGGCCGGGGGTGGAGACGAGCTCGATGAGGCGGTGACGGAGGGCGTCGCGGGCGGGGTCGGCGTCGTAGACGGGGATGCCGTCGAAGGGCAGGCGGATTTCGGCGGGGTGCAGGCTGAGGGGGCCGGGATGCGCGGCGATGAGCTCGACGGCGGCCTCGCAGCTGCAGGACAGGGCGAGCTCCGTCAGGCTGCCGTAGCGCTTCACAGCGCGGGGGTAGAGGCGGCAGACGAGGGGCAGCTCCTCTTCGCCTTTCTCTTTCTGGAGGAGGCAGAGGCCGTCGTCGTCCAGCATCGGGCATTGGGCCAGGTAGTTGGGACGGATGTGCGCGTAGGCGTCCGCGGTGCCGAAGGGGGAGAGGACGAGGGCGTCGTCCAGCTTATGGCGCAGGCGGTCCGGGCAGGCCAGGCCGAGGAGCTTGAAGTATTCGTGTTCGGTGACGTTGATGCCCCAGCCGTCGCAGCAGGGGCGGCGGCAGAGACCGCATTTGCAGTGAAAATCTTCGTAATAATCGGGGATAAGACAGTTCATGGGACGCCTCGGGCAGGACAGATTCGCGTTGCTTCGGAGGGTGCTCGAAGGAGCACGCCGCTTTTTTTATAGCGCGGGGTCGGCCGAAAATCAAGCCCCTGCCGGGTCCCCGCGCAAAAAAAACCTCCCTGCCGGGCTCTCCCGCAAAAAGCACTTGAAAGCGCCTCGAAAGATGCTACAATAGAAAAGACAACACGGGCCCCGCGTGATGAAAACGGGCCCTCAGGAGCATCCCATGAGCGAAAACGAAAAACCCAAAATCACCTTTTTCTACCACGCCGAAGGCCCCTTAGGCTGCCTCGGCCAGTTCTATCCCGCCCCCTTCACCGTCGAGGGCATCAGCTATAAAACCTCAGAGCAGTACATGTGCGCTAAGCGCGCGCTTCTCTTCGGCGACCTGGCCGCTTACGAAGCCATCATGAAGGCCGAAACGCCCAAGGAGGCCAAGGCCATCGGCAACGCCGTCACCCCCTTCGATGAAGACGTCTGGGCCGCCGCGCGCGAAGAAATCGTCTACAACGGCAACCTCGCCAAATTCTCCCAGAACGAGGAAATGAAGCAGGTGCTGCTTGCCACCGGCGACACCATCATCGCCGAGGCCAGCCCGAACGACGCCAACTGGGGCATCTTCATGCGCGAGGACGACCCCGGCGCCGACGATCCCGCCAACTGGCCCGGCAAGAACCTCCTCGGCAAGGCCATCCAGCGCGTGCGCGAGACCCTGAAGGCCGAGCGCTGCGGCTTCGAAAAATCCTGCGGCTACGTGCCCTTCCGCCGCGACGGCGACACCGTCCGCTACCTCCTGATCCGCTCCCTAAGCGGCGTCTACGGCTTCCCCAAGGGCCACATCGAGCTCGGCGAGACCGAGGACGAAACCGCCGACCGCGAGCTGCGCGAAGAGGCCGGTATCAGCGTCCGCCGTGTAGAAGGCTTCCGCAGCCAGATCGAATACGCCCTGCCCAAGAAGCCCGGCATGCGCAAAAAAGTCGTCTTCTTCCTGGGCGAATGCAGCCCCCGATGCCAGCTCCGCTGCCAGGAAAACGAAATCGCCGCAGCCTCCTTCGTCACCTACGAGGAAGCCCTGAAGCTCCTCACCCGCGAAGGCTTCATCCGGGTCCTGAACGAAGCCGACGCCTATCTCAAAAGCCTGTAATATCCTCCGTGTGCGGAATCCGCACGCAAGCAAGAAAGGAGCATCACCGTGATAGAAATCCAGGGACTCGTCAAGCAGTTCAAAAACGAAACGGCCCTCGCCTACAGCGACCTCCGCTTTGAAAGCGGCAAGGCCTACATGCTGCTCGGCGCCTCCGGCTGCGGCAAATCCACCCTGCTCAACATGATCGCCGGCATCCTGAGCCCCACCGAAGGCCGCATCCTCATCGACGGCCGCGACATGACCGCCCTCCCGCAGAAAGAAAAAGACCGCTTCCGCATCGAGCGCATCGGTTACATCTTCCAGGACTTCAAGCTCATCGAGGACATGAGCGTCGCCGACAACATCGGCATCCTGCGCCTCGAAAACGTCGACATTTCCGGCCTGCCCGCGCTCCTCGAGCGCCTCGGCATCGCCGACAAGAAGAACCGCCGCGTCAAAGAGCTCTCCGGCGGCCAGAAGCAGCGCGTCGCCATCGCCCGCGCCCTCGTCAAAAAGCCCGACATCATCCTCGCCGACGAGCCCACCGGCAACCTCAACTACGCCATCGGCGAAGAAGTCATCAAAGCCCTCACCGAGGTCTCCCGCGGCAAGACCCTCATCGCCGTGAGCCACGACGAGCGCCTCGCCCCCTACTTCGACGAGGTCATCGACATGAACCGGGAGGTGAGCGCCCGTGCTTAAATTCGCCCTCAAAAACATGGCCATCAAAAAGGTGCAGCTCACCCTCGTGGCCCTCTCCATCATCATCTCCGCGGGCGTCGCCGTCCTCAGCTACAACACCGCCTGCCAGGTAAACGACGGCATCACCGGCACCGCCGGCTACTACTCCGCCATCATCGGCCCCGCCGGCAGCAAAACCCAGCTCGCCATGAACACCATGTACTTCTCCGACGAGCCCCTCGGCACCGTCCCCTACAGCCTCCTCTCCGAGCTTCAGCAGGACATGCGCGTCACCCAGGTCATCCCCTTCGCCATGGCCGACAGCTACAACGGCTACTCCATCGTCGGCACCGGCAGCGCCTACCTCGCCCAAAAAGCCATAGCCTCCGGCCGCCTCTTCGCGGACGACAGCCTCTTCGAGGTCGTCGTCGGAAGCACCGTCGCCCGGACCTGCGGGCTCAGCCCCGGCGACCAGATCTACACCTCCCACTCCGCCGGCGTCGCCCACAAAACCCCCTTCACCGTCGTCGGCATCCTCGAAGAAAGCCACACGGTCTACGACCGCACCGTCTTCACCCAGCTCCGAACCATCTGGGAGGTCCACGAGGAAGAGGAGGGCGAACACGCCGACGCCGATGACCACGACGGCTCCGCCGACGATCACGGTCACGACGAAATGCACGGCCGCGTCTGCGCCATCCTCGTCCGCACCCAGAACCCCGCCTACGCCATGACCCTCGTCAACGACTACGACGGCCGCATCTACACCGAACCCGGCGGCGGCTCCTGCGCCCTCCAGGCCATCGAGCCCATGGCCACCGTCCGCAGCATCCTCGAAGAAACCAACAACACCAAATACCTGGTCTTCGCCCTCTGCGGCATCATCCTCCTGATGAACATCCTTATCATCTCCATCATCACCCTGCTCAACATGTACCACTCCGCCAAGGAGATCAGCCTCATGCGCCTCATCGGCATCAGCATGAAAAAGATCAACCGCCTCTATCTGATCCAGAACGCCCTCATCGGACTCATCTCCACCCTCCTGGCCTTCGGCATCTCACGCCTCTGCCTCGCCCTCATCAGCGACTACGTCGCCACCATGGGCGTCGTCCTCAACCCCGCCAAAATCTACCCCCTCGAGCTCGTTATCCTGGCCGGCGTCTTCGTCATCAGCGTCCTCCCGACGATGATCTGCACGAACACGATGGCAAGGAAGGACTCGATGGGGTGAGGAGGGAGGGAGTTAGGGAG
>JAZRWR010000054.1:0-10401 GCA_045599825.1 Bianqueaceae bacterium
ACCAACAACCACGTCATCGCCGACGCCCGCTCCATCACCGTCACCCTGACCGACGGCCGCAGCTTCCCCGCGGCGCTTATCGGCCTCGATGAGGAGCAGGACATCGCCCTTCTGAAAATCGAAGCCACAGGACTCACCCCCGCCGCGCTCGGAAGCTCCGAAAAGCTTCTGGTCGGTCAGGAGGTCGTCGCCATCGGCAATCCCCTCGGCCAGCTGGGCGGCACCGTCACCAACGGCATCATCAGCGCCCTGAACCGCCAGATCACCATCGACGGCATCTCCATGAACCTGCTGCAGACCAATGCAGCCATCAACCCCGGCAACTCCGGAGGCGGCCTCTTTGACGCAGCCGGCCGGCTCATCGCCATCGTCAACGCCAAGTACGCCGACGCCGAAATCGAAGGCCTGGGCTTCGCCATTCCCATCGACGACGTCCTCGGAATTCTCGATTCCCTCTATGAATACGGCTATGTGAAGGGCCGCGCCTATCTGGGTGTTTCTCTCATCGACATCAACACAACCCAGGCTGCATGGATGTATCGCGTTAACCGCCAGGGTCTCTACATTTATTCCGTCGAGGAAGGCAGCGCCGCCGACGAGGCCGGTCTTCGTTCAGGCGACCTCATCCTCTCCGTAAACGGTACGGAGGTCGAGGACTCCGCCCGCTTCACCGAGCTGCTTTCCGATTTGAAGGTCGGCGACACCGTCGTCCTGCGCATCTACCGCAACAAGGCCGAGCAGGATATCAGCGTCGTGGCCGGCGAATACATCCCCGAAGCCGTCCAAAACAGCCGGTATCACTAATTTGCGAAAAACTTTGCAAATTTGCTTGACTTTCCCACCCCTCCGTGCTAATATAAATACCTGTCGATAAGACACCACGTGCGGTTGTGGCGGAATTGGCATACGCGCTAGACTAAGGATCTAGTGTCACCTTACGACTTGCGGGTTCGAGTCCCGCTAACCGCAAAATGAGATTGCAATCAAACGGTTGCAATCTTTTTTTTGCAAAAAATCAGGCCCCGAACGGTAAAACACCGATCCGGAGCCTTTTTTGAATGAATATCAGTTTCCTGTCAGCCGCTTGGCTGTTCTCTCTTTCCAGTCGCTGAAGCGATAGTAAAGAAGCAGCGCCACACCCGTCACGATCCAGGATGCAGCGTAGGAGAAGCACAGAACGGGCAGAGTCTGGAAACGCGCGAACAGAGTCACCATCCAGACAATGCGGAAGAGGCAGATGCCCACACCGCAGATGATAACGGGGCGGACGGCATCGCCTGCGCCGCGCAGCACCGCGGAATAAACCTCGATCAGAGTCCAGGTAAAATAGTAGGGCACGAAATAGGTCATCATTTCGAAGGTGGTATCAATGACGGCACGGTCGTCGGTCAAAATACCCAGCAGGGGCTTCGCCGCAGCCATGAGGCCCGCCGATACGACCACCGTAATAATCAGCGAAATCAGAAGGCCCTGACGGACGCATTGCTTGACGCGGTCCATGCGGCCCGCGCCGATATTCTGTCCGATAAAGGCGGTGATGGCCGCGCCCAAAGCGTTTGAAATCGCCCAATACAGGCCGTCCGTCTTGGATGTCATCGCCCAGGAAGCCACCACGACGGTGTTCAGCATGTTCACACCGACCTGAATGACCATGTTGGAAATCGAATACATGGAGGACTGAAGGCCGGACGGAACGCCCAGACGCACCATGGGACGAAGGTAGCCGCCGCCGATGCGGAAGGACCCCCACTCCAGGCGATAGCTTTCGCGGGTCGTCATCAGACGCAGGGTCAAAAGCAGCATGTTGACCAGCTGCGCCAGAACGGTTGCAACGGCGACACCCGCGATGCCCCAGTCAAACACGATGACAAACAGAAGGTCCAGAATAATATTTGTCACGCAGCCGATGACCATGAACAGGAAGGGACCGGTGGAATCGCCGACGGCGCGCAGCGCGTTCGACTCCATGTTCAGAATGAGTATGAAGGGAACGCCCGTGAAGTAGATGCGCAGATAGAGGATGGCGCCCTCGACGGTGTCGTCAGGCGTCTTCAGAATGCGGAGCATCCAGGGGATGAGAGGCATGCCGATGAGGCCGATGGCCACGCCCAGGATGGCGCAGAGCGTGATTGCGCTGCCGCAGGCCCTCTGCACCTCGTCCTTGCGCCCCGCGCCGAAAATCTGCGCGATGACGACGGACGCACCGGAGGTCATGCTGACAAAAAAGCCGATCAGCACATTGATGATCTGCGCGGAGCTTCCGCCGACCGAGGCCAGCGCCTCCGTCCCGACAAACTTCGAGAGTACCATGCCGTCCACGGCGTTATACAGCTGCTGAATGCAGGTGCCGGCGGCGATGGGCAGGAAGAATACCAGCAGTTTCTTCCAGACAACGCCCTCGGTCAGGTCCTGCCGGGAACCGTTTACGCTTCGAACCACTTGAGGGCCATTTCTGCCACGGCAGCGGCCAGACGTTTCATATCCCAGCTGGAGGAATTGACGGTGATTTCAAAGCAGCTTGAATCGTCGCGGCTCTTGCCGGTCAGAATCTCACGCGTGAGAGAACGGTTGCGGTCAATCCGACGGATGTTGCGCGCAATCTCCTTCTCCGTCAGCTGCTTGCCCTCGTTCTTCTGCTCGCGCTTCAGGCAGCGCGCCAAGCGGAAGTCAAAATCCGCGCAGACATAGATTCGGAAGGGCTTATAGTCCTCCAGTATGACATCCGCATCACGGCCGACGATGATGCAGTCGTGACCGGTCCGGGCGATGTCCTCGATAATGGAGCGCTGGCGGGCCAGAAGCTGCGCCTGGATGCCGGACTCCGCCGGCGACAGCGCAAAGCTGTTCTGGAAGGTCAGGGGAAGGCTGCTCCAGGCATGCTCATGCAGCACGCGGCGGACGTATTCCTCGTCCAGCCCTTCATCCTCTGCCAGGCGCTCGATGATTTCTCTGTCGTAGTAGTCCCAGCCCAGCACATCGGCCAGCCGCTTGCCCAGCTCACGGCCGCCGCTGCCGAACTGTCTCGAAACCGTAATAATACGCATATGATAAGCCTCGTTTTCTTTCAGAATGATAGCCCTATTTTACCGCAGAAGCGCTGTAAACACAAGGGGAAGCTTGCCCTTGTTTTTCCCCGGAAAATGCTTTACAATAACAGAAAGTGAAGTACAAAGGAGAAAGAAATGTCAGCCATGAAACACCTGAACATTCTCGACTTTCAGAACTATACAAAGGACGGTCTGTGGACAGAGGCCTTCAAGGCAGCCGTCGCCGAGCTAAAGGCCGCGGAAGGCGGCGTCCTGAGCGTCCCCGCGGGCAATTACCCCACCTCGTCCGTTGAATTTTGCTCAGACATGACCCTGGAGCTTTCCGAGGGCGCAGTCCTCGATTTCGTCAACGACGGTCTCGATCACCCCGTCGTTTGGAGCCGCTACGCCGGCGTCAACTGCGAAGTCTACGAGCCCCTCATCTTCGGCGACCATGTCAGGAATGTCGTCCTCTGCGGCAAGGGCCGCCTCGAGGGCAACGGCCGGGAGTGGTGGGCGCATCGCCTTGAATGGCCTTATCCCCGCCCCCGCAGCGTTGTGTTCCAGGACTCCGAAAATATCGTGATCAAGGACATCACCATCACGAACTCCCCCTGCTGGACCGTCGTTCCGCTCCGAAGCCGCCATATCCTGGTTGACGGCATCACCATCCTGAACCCCCAGCACTCGCCCAACACCGACGGCTGTGACCCTGACTCCTGCCAGGACGTCGAAATCCGCAACTGCCTCTTCGACGTCGGCGATGACTGCATCGCCATCAAGAGCGGCACCGAATACAACCCCGAGCGCATTCCCTCCCGGGACATCTACATCCATGACTGCACGATGCAGCACGGCCACTGCGGCGTCGGCATCGGCTCCGAAATGAGCGGCGGCGTCGTAAACGTCCGCATCGAGGACTGCAGCTTCACAGACACCGAACGCGGCCTGCGCCTGAAAACGCGCCGGGGCCGCGGCGGCTTTGTGGAAGGCGTCAGCCTGACCCGTGTCAAAATGCAGAACGTCCTCGTGCCCTTCGTTATCAATATGCGCTACTTCTGCGGCCCCGACGGTATTGCCAAGTGCGTCGCCGATACCGCGCCCTACCCCTTCTCCGACGCCACGCCGCGCGTTACGAACGTCAGCCTGACCGACTTTGAGGCGACTGACGTCAACGTCGCCGCCCTGTGGATCAGCGGCCTCTCCGAATCGCCTGTTGAAAACGTCAGCCTGAAGAACGTCCGCATCACGATGGCCGAGAACGCCGTGCCCGGCATTCCGGACGCCGCCATTGAAGCGCCCTTCATGTGGAAGGCCGGCCTCGTGCTGAAATTCGCCAAAAACCTCCGCCTCGACAACGTCAATGTCGAGGGCGTCGCCGGAATCGTTAAGCTCTTCAGCGACTGCGACGCTGTCCTGCTGGACGGCGAAGAATACAGCGAAACCAGTTTGGGCGACTGAAACGCTCTGCCCGTTTTTACGCTTACTCCCGACGGGAAGGCCCCTGCGCCTTCCCGCCTTTTTAATTTCCGGAAGGCCCCGGAAGACAAAAACAACCAATGAAAAGTCAGTAAATACTCATAGGACAATTTGTCCAAAAGATCCCTTTTAAATAGGGAAAATTTTGGCTAAAACGAAGGCTTGTAATTTTGAAAGAAGCATAGTATAATTGGCTCACTTCACCGCAATGAAGCAATAAAGCACCGAGGCGGCGGAGAAAGGCATATTATTATGAAGGAAATCTCCAAAGTTGAGCTGGGTCTATGGCCGACGCCCTTCGGAAGAATGAAGCAGACCGAAAAACTCCTGGGACTCGACACGGCGTGTCAGAAGATCTTCATCAAGCGCGATGACCTGGGCGGCCTCGGCGCCGGCGGCAACAAGGTCCGCTGCCTCGAAACCATCCTCGGCGAAGCCGTTTCTCAAGGCTCAGACCTCATCATCGCCTACGGACCGCTGCAGTCCAACCTCTGCAGTCTCTCCGCGGCAGCTGCGGCCAAAAGCGGTCTGGACTGTGTCCTGATCTTTAACGCCGAAAAGCCAGAGCGCATCGAAGGCAACCAGCTGCTCAACAAGCTGCTGGGCACAAAGCAGATTTTCCTCGGAAAGGTGACCCCGGAAGAGCGGAACGCCTATGCCGAGCAATACGCGGAAGCGCTGAAGGCGCAGGGCCGGCGTCCCTATATCATCCAGAACGGCGGCTCCTCCGGCATCGGGGCGCTCGGCTACATGGGCATCATCCGCGAGCTGACCGACGAATACCGGCCGGACGAAAACGAAAGGCTCACCCTTTTCGTGCCCGGCGGAAACGGCGGCGTGGCCGGCGGACTGATTTACGGAAACGCCCTCAGCGGGCGGAAGTTCGACATCGTTGTAATCAGCGTTGAGGATGAAGCGCCCCTGCTCCGGCAGCACATCGCGGACATCGTCACGAAGGCCGCGGAAATCGCCGGAGAAACGATCGCAGGCGACATCTTCGACTCCGTCACCATCACGGACGCCTACCGCGGCGGCGGCTGGAGCGTGAATACGCCCGAAAGCGAAGAGGAGGTCTTCGAGCTTGCAAGAACCGAAGGCATCTTCGTCGAAAATGTCTACACCAGCAAGGTGCTGGTCGGCATGAAGGACATGCTCCGGAAGGGAGCGGTCAGCGGAAATGTCTGCTACCTGCACACCGGCGGCTTCGGCTCGCTGTTCAGTCAGTACTGAGCGGTTTTTCATATCAAAATCAAATATCCATCATATTTAGGAGGACCCTATGGAGTACGGTATTTTAACCATCATCCCACCGCTGGTGGCGATCATCGTGGCGATCTGGCTGAAGAAAGTCGAAATCGCCCTTCTTATCGGCATGTTCCTCGGCGAGCTCATCCTCGTCGGCTGGAACCCCTTTACTGCAATCGCCTCGACCCTGGACGTCGTCATCACCAAGGCTGGCGACCCGGACAATCTCAAGATATTCATCTTCACGGCCCTGATGGGTGCATTCGTCCTGCTGGTACGGGTATCAGGCGGCGTTGACGGCTTCGTAAACGCCCTCACCGAAAAAAGCAAGACCGTTAAAAACGGCAAGGTCGCGCAGCTGCTGGCTTACATCATCGGCATCATCGTCTTCGTGGACGGCCTGCTGAGCATCATGTTTACCGGCGTTGTCACTCGTCCTCTGACCGACAAGTACAAGGTTTCCCGCGAAAAGCTGGCCTTCATCAGCGACTCGACCTCGGCTCCCATCAACGCCATCATCCCCCTCAACTCCTGGGGCGCTATGCTGATCGGTCTGATCGGCGCGGAAATCGCCGCCGGCACGATCAGCGGTGACGCGACCGACCTGCTCGTCAAGAGCCTTCCCTTCCAGTTCTACAGCATCGTTTCGATCCTCTTCGTTCTTTTCTACATTCTGACCGGTCTGGACTGGGGCCCCATGAAGAAGGCCGAGCTCCGCACCAGGACCACCGGCAAGCTTTACGACGACGGTGTCACGCCTCTGCTGCAGGATGCAGAAGAGGACGAGTCCCTGGTACCTGCTGAAAAGGCCAACAAGTGGAACATGATCGTTCCGCTGATCACCCTGATCGGCGGCACCTTCGTAGGCCTCCTGATCGGCGGCAAGGGCGACATCACCAAGGGTGACGGCACCACCTCCATCCTCTACTCGATCATCGTCACGCTCCTCGTCATGATGTTCATGTACACCTCTCAGAAGATCATGAGCTTCAAGGAATTCGGCGCTTATGTCAAAAAGGGTGTCTGCAACATGCTCGGCCTGGTCATCCTTCTGGTTCTCGCGTTCGCGATCGGCGGCGTCATCAAGGAGCTCGGCACCGGCAACTACCTGGCCAGCCTCGTAGCCGGCAAGATCAGCGGTGCCTTCGGCCCGGCCATCATCTTCATCCTCGGCGCGGTCATGGCCTTCAGCACCGGCACCAGCTGGGGCACCTTCTCCATCATGATGCCCATCGGCATCCCGATGGCCGCCGCAATGGGCGCCAATCCGCTCCTGGCCATCGGCGCGGTCATCTCCGGCGGTATCTTCGGCGACCACTGCTCGCCGATGTCCGACACGACCATCCTTTCCTCGATGTCTGCCGGCACGGACCTCTACTCACACTGCAAGACCCAGATCCCCTACGCCCTGCTTTCCGCAGCCGTTTCGATCGTTCTCTTCATCATCTTCGGCTTTATCATGTAAGCAAAGCCTCTTTTCGAAAACAAAGAGTGTCTCTTTGGCACGGATGTCCACCGTGTCAAAGGGACACTCTTTTTGCTTGCTCAAGCATACACGCAGCCAAAAAGGACGGAGCTCCGAGGGGAGTCCCGTCCTTCGTTTTGCTTTTAAGCGGTATATTTCTTCAGGGTAGCACGGATCGCGCCGGGGCCGGCGATCAGTTCCTTGAAGTAGCCGATCACGCGCTCGGCCAGGCCTACCTCGTAAAGGTCAACGCCGAAAATCTTTTTGTCGGACAGCAGAGGCTTCAGTGCTTCTTCAGCGCCGGAGGCATCACCGCCGAGGGTGAAGGAAGCTACGTAGGGACGAACGGTATCCAGCAGGGGATCGGGGCTAAGCTCGAAAGCCTCGCCGTCGTCATTCACGCCCATCAGGTAGCGCAGCCAGCCGGCATGCACCAGGGGGATAAGCTTCAGGTCGTCCAGATTCAGGCCGGCCTTCATATAGTTCTTGACGGTCTCGCCGAAGCGGATGGACAGCTTCTGGGAGGTATCGGTCGCGATAGGCTGAGGCGTGACAGGCATGAAGGGGTTGGGGAAGCGAACGTTCAGTACGGTATCGATGAAGGCCTTGGGATCCAGAACGCCGGGGTTGACGACGACGGGCAGGCTTTCCTTGTAGCCGATGGTCTCAACCATCTTCTTCAGCTCGGGATCGCGCATCTCGGCCCAGATCTTGTCGTAACCAAGCAGGCAGCCGTAAACGGCCAGGCAGGTATGCAGCGGATTCAGGCAGGTGCAGACCTTCATGCGCTCAACCTTATCAACGGTTTCGCGCTCGGTGAAAATAACGCCGACCTTCTCCAGCGGAGGACGTCCGTTGGGGAAGCTGTCTTCGATAACCAGGTACTCAGTCTCCTCTGCGTTAACGAAGGGAGCGACCCAGGTGTTCTTGGTGGTTACAACCGGCGCCAGATCCGCCAGCTTATCGTCCGCCAGCATCTTCTCAACGTTGGCATCGGGACGGGGCGTGATCTTGTCGATCATGGACCAGGGGAAGGAAACGGCAGCCTTGTCATTGACATAGTCAACGAAAGCGGCATCGGCGACGCCGTTCTCGGCCCAGCGCTTGGCAAAGGTGTTCATGGCATCATACAGCTTGTCGCCGTTATGAGAGCAGTTATCGGTGGAAACCATGGCGATGGGCAGGCGGCCGTTCACGAAGCGGTGATACAGGAGCGCCGCGACCTTGCCGATGTAGCTTCCGGGACGCTCGGGACCGGCAGCAAAGTCAGCCTCAACCGCGGGCAGAAGCTCACCCTTACCGTTTACCAGGCTGTAGCCCTTTTCGGTGATGGTGAAAGTAACGATCTGCAGGGAGGGGTTCGCAAAAATTTCCTTCATGCGGCCGAACTCGCGGTCGTTTTCGGAATCCAGAATGCAGGATTCGGCAATGGAGCCGATAACCGTCTTCTGAACGGAGCCGTCGGCCTTCAGAGTGACCAGTACAGACAGGTCATCATGAGGACGGTACATTTTCTCGACGATTTCATAGTCAAAGCCCTCTGCCACGATCAGACCCTTATCGTAGATGCCTTCGTTCAGCAGGCGCTGAGCCAGGTTGGCCTGAAAAGCACGGAAAATATTTCCCGCGCCGAAATGGATCCAGGTAGGATTCTCGCAGGTCTTCTTCGCCATTTCCGCACGCTTGAAGTGAGGCAGGTCATAGCCCTTCTCTTCCCAGTTCTTGCGGCAGCGGATACCGCTATTGCTTAATTTCATAGTGAACTCCTTTTATCCAAAGTTATGCCTTTATCATATCACCAAGCCGCGGAAGATTCAAGACAGGGGATAAAGCTGAATATGCATTTTTTGGTGAGCATCGGCGCCGCAGGCTGTCGGATAGCGGCAAGATTTCCTTTCCTGTACCCACACATCCATTATACGCCACCGCTAGTCCATTTTCGCCTCGGTCCAATTCTCCCCTTAAGCAAAATCTATTCCAAATGCTCTTTATTTACAACCGCCTTATAAATCCGTTCGTCAAAATACCGATATAATTTTGCTAGGTCCTTTTTTTGGGGGGCTCTATAGGTCGCCTATGCCATTCGAGTATTTCCAATTCGGAAATCAGGCCTTCGGAAAAAAACAAGCTCGCGTCCTTCCCAGGTGAAGCTTCGGCCTCCGTAGTAGCTTAAGGGATTCCCGATGGCGTCGTAGGTGATGGTCTCGCCGTTGAATTCGACCAGAAGGTCCTTCCAGCCGGTCTCGGCGTAGCTGTAAACATCCTCCTCCAGGAGGATCCAGTCCTCATAGTCGCAGTAAAGGTACTGCTTTGAGAGCAGGTTCCCGCCGTCGTCGTAGGAATACATGTATGCGTACTGAAAGAGATACCCCAGTTCTTATCTAAAAGCACTCTTCTCGCCTGCTTTTACTCGCCGTATACAGGGGCGAAATGATAATGAGAGGACACAGAGTCTCCCGTGAAATAATGCGATACAAAAAACACCTGATCTGAGCATAAATCATATTGAAACAAAACCGCAAAGGCCTCGCCCCAGGTATTTAATACTTCACATACGATATACAAAGTATCATCAATATTTTTCACTCTGCAAAACAGCTTACAAAGTGATGATCCTACGCCGATAACCTCCTGATCCGTTAATTCAAGCAAACGTTTTGCATATTGATTACTGTTTGCCATCGTTTCAAGAGTAACCGTTCTTTCTGTTCCGTCCTCTATATCTCTGATCCAAAGAGTTTGACGATCATCCGCGATCTCCCAGGTATACCTGCCCGGAAAAGCGCTGATCGGCTGCACCGATTCAGTTGTCGGATCAAAAACGTAATTTCCATTTCTCCCTTTTATATATATTTTCTCATTATAACACATCACTCCGATATAACAATAATTTTCGAAAGGCCCAAGCTTTTCATATGAACCGGCAGCCGCCATATCCATGATTTGAAAATTTCCCAGATCTTCTTCACTTGAAAAATGCACTTGTAGATTTTTGCCCTCTTTGTCAACCGAAGCGATAAAGTAGGATTCCTTATAAGCGTAGCTAAAATAGAGTCTTCCTTCAATCATCCCGAGCACCACCGGAAAAGCAATCGGGCCGCTTTCACGCAGATTAAATAGCTCGTTTTCGTCTCGGGGATCCGGGAAATAAATAGAATATAGATCCAGAATCTCATAAACAAGATC
>JAZRWR010000055.1:0-31287 GCA_045599825.1 Bianqueaceae bacterium
GCGAAAAGCTCCGCGGCCGCGACGGGCGTGTCTTCCTGATCGTCGGCGACGGTGAATCCAATGAAGGTCAGGTCTGGGAGGCTTTCTCCTTCGCCGCAGCGAAAAAGCTCTCCAATCTGGTCGTGATGCTGGACTGGAACAAACGTCAGCTTGACGGCTTCACCGATGAGTGCCTGCCGATGGGCGATTATGAAGCCAAATTCAAAGCCTTCGGCTTCGAGACCGTCCGCGTGAACGGAAACGACGTCGAAGCGGTTGCCGCAGCCCTCGAAAAAACCCGCAGCGGCGGCGATAAGCCCTATGCGATCGTGCTCGACACGGTCAAGGGCGCCGGTATTCCCGAGGTGGAAGCTATCGCAATGAACCACAGCATCAGTGTAAACGACGAGCAGTATGCCCGCTGGACCGCCGATCTTAAGGCGCAGATCGCAGAACTGGAGGCATGATTATGGCAAAAGTAGTATATAACGGAGAAATGGATTCCAGACTCTGCAAGGAGGTTCTGGGCAAGCTGATCCCGCAGCTGGCTGCGGAGGATCCCGATGTCGTATATCTCGATGCGGACCTGATGAGCTGCATCGGCACCTTAAAATGGGGCAAGACCTCGGACCGCGCGATCGAATGCGGCATCGCCGAGGCCAATATGATCGGCGTGGCCGCCGGTCTGGCCGCACAGGGCTTTAAGCCCATCTGCCACTCCTTCGGTCCCTTCGCGTCCCGCCGCTGCTTCGACCAGCTGTTCCTCTCCGCCGGCTATGCCAAGAATGACATCACCGTCATCGGCACCGACCCCGGCGTCACCGCCACCATGAACGGCGGCACCCACATGCCCTTCGAGGATGTGGCCCTTTACAACACCATCCCCACCGCCACGATTCTGGAGCCCTCCGACGCGACCTCTCTGGAGAGCCTGCTGAAGCAGTGCCCGGATCATCCCGGCGTGAAGTACATCCGCATCGGCCGCAAGCTGCTGGCCAAGGTCTACGACGATGTCGCCGACGTTAAGATCGGCAAGGCCAACACCCTGCGCGAGGGCAAGGACGTCGCCATCTTCGCCGCCGGCATCATGGTCCACGAGGCCATGCAGGCCGCCGAGGCCCTCGAAAAGGAAGGCATCAGCGCGGCTGTTATCGACAACTTCACCCTGAAGCCCCTGGACAAGGAAGCCATCACCAAGTACGCGGCCCAGTGCGGCGCCATCGTCGTCGCGGAGAACGCGAACCGCATGAGCGGCACCTATGCGAACGTCCTGCAGCTTCTGGCCGACGAGGGCTTCATGATCCCCACCGGCGTCGTCGCCATCAACGATGAATTCGGCGAGGTCGGCAAGCAGGATTATCTGCAGGAGCGCTTCGGTCTGACCGCCGCGCACATCATCAGCGAGGCCAAGAAGGCCATCGCCCGCAAGAAATAAGGACACGCCATGAAGCTTTCTTTTGGCTACGGCAGAGGCACCCAGGAAGTGGAGGTCCCCGAGTCCTCCTTTCTGGGTGAGCTGCACGCAAATCCCGTATCCGTTGATTTGACCGGTGAGGCTGAGGTTCGGCGCGCCTTGGCCGAGCCCATCGCCTCGCGCCCGCTCAGACAGCTGGTGCATCCCGGCGAAAAGATCGTTATCGTGACGAGTGACATCACCCGTCCCATGCCCACCTATAAGGTCATGCCCGCCCTTTTGGACGAGCTGTACGCGGCCGGCTGCCATCCCGAGGATATTACCCTCGTCTTTGCGCTTGGCTCTCACCGTCCGCAGACGGACGAGGAGCGAGCTCATCTGGCCGGCGAGCGCGCCTGGTCCGAGATCCGCTGCATCGATTCCGACCCGGATGACTGCGTGCTGCTGGGCACCACCCGCCGCGGTACGCCTGTTGAAATCACCCGCATCGTTGCGGAGGCTGACCGCCGCATCTGTCTGGGCAATATTGAATTCCACTATTTCGCCGGCTATTCCGGCGGCGCCAAGGCCATTCTGCCCGGCTGCTCCAACCCGGCCGCCATCCAGCCGAACCACCAGATGATGGTCCTGCCCGAATGCTGCGCCGGCGCGCTGGAGACCAACCCGCTGCGCATGGACATCGAAGAAGCCGGCGGTATGTGCGGCATCGATTTCATTGTGAACGTCGTGCTGAGCGAGCATAAGGAGGTCCTGCGCTGCGTGGCCGGACATCCCATCCTCGCCCACCGCGAGGGCTGCCGCTTCCTAAACGGCCTCTACCTCAAGGAAATGCCCGAGGGCGCTGACATCGTCATCGTTTCCCAGGGCGGCGCTCCCAAGGACCTCAACCTTTATCAGACCCAGAAGGCCCTCGACAACGCCGGTCACGCGGTCAAGGACGGCGGCGTGGTCATCGTTATCGGCGCCTGCCCGGAGGGCATCGGCGGCAAGGTCTTCGAAGACTGGATGGCCGAGGCCACCTGCCCCAACGATCTCATCGAGCGCGTCCGCACCCGCTTCCAGCTGGGCGGCCACAAGGCTGCCGCCATCGCGATGATCCTGGCCCGCGCGGATATCTATCTGGTCAGTGAGCTGCCCGACGAAACCGTCCGCGGCTGCTTCATGACACCCATGCCCTCGGCCCAGGCCGCCTACGACGCGGCCGTCGCCAAGCTCGGCAAGGACGCGACGGTGCTGGCAATGCCCTTCGGCGGCTCCACGCTGCCGAAAATCGTTCCCGGCGTCTGATTATTTCCGTTACTTCATCCAAAGGAGATACATTCCATGTTTAATTCCGAAAAAGTTTTCTTAGGCATCGCCCCCATCGGCTGGTGCAACGATGATATGCCGGAGCTCGGTGCCGAAAACACCTTCCGTCAGACCGTCAGCGAGATGGCGCTGGCCGGCTTCACCGGCTGCGAAATCGGCAACAAATATCCGAAGGACCCCGCCGAGCTTAAGTGGGAGCTGGATCTGCGCGGCATGCGCATCGCCAGCCGCTGGTTTTCCTCCTTCATCCTGACCCAGCCTCTGGAGCAGGTCAAGGCCGATTTCAACAAGGAGCTCGATTTCCTGGCCGCCGTCGGCGCCGATCGCATCAACGTCAGCGAGCAGAGCTACTCCATCCAGGGCAAGCTGGACACCCCCATCCTGACCGGCGGACACAAATATGTCATGAACGACGAAGAATGGGACCGCTTCTGCAAGGGCCTGAACGAGCTGGGCAAGATCGCCGTTGAGCGCGGCTTCAAGCTTTGCTTCCATCATCACATGGGCACGGTCGTCCAGACGGCCGCCGAAACCCGCCGCATGCTGCAGAATACCGATCCCCGCTACGTCTTCCTTTGCTATGACACCGGTCACTTCACCTTCGCCGGCGAAGACCCCCTGGCCATGCTGAAGGAATTCGGCGACCGCGTCGGTCACGTTCATCTGAAGGATATGCGCCTCGACGTTGTAGAAGAAGCCCGCAAGAATAACTGGAGCTTCCTGGACGCCGTCCGCAGCGGCGCCTTCACCGTCCCCGGCGACGGCAATGTCGACTTCGACCCCGTTTTCGCGCTGCTCTCCGAGGCAGGCTACGAAGGCTGGCTGCTGGTTGAGGCCGAGCAGGATCCCGCCAAGGCCAATCCCCTGGAATACGCTATCAAGGGCCGCCAGTACATCGCCGCGCATACCGGCCTGTAAGCGGAGGCCTCCATGTATTTTACCAAAGCTTTGCAACGCGGCTATAATGCCTACATCGACGCCGCGAAAGACGATCTCGGCACTCAGATGGACGTCGGCCTCCTGATTCTGGAGCCCGGCGATTCCTACCGCATCCTGGATGCCGAAAAAGAGACCGCCGTCCTGCTCTTCCAGGGCGATGTCGAATTCTCCTGGAGCGGCCGGCACTGCTGCAGCTCCCGCCCCGACTGCTTCCGTCACGAGGCTTACTGCCTGCTGGCGCCCCGCCGCACGGAAATCGAAATCAGCGCCTACACCCACGCCGAGCTCTACCTGCAGCAGACGGTGAACGAGCGCGATTACGAGGCCGTCATGTACACCCCCGAAACCGTCCAGACCCAGCACGCCGGCGCCAACGGCGAGCTGATGGGCGCCATGCACCGCGAGATCAAGACCTTCTTCGACTACGAAAACGCGCCCTTCTCCAACATGGTCCTGGGCGAGGTCATGAACTATCCCGGCACCTGGTCCTCTTATCCGCCCCACCATCATCCGCAGCCCGAGGTCTACTTCTACCGCTTTGACTATCCGCAGGGCTTCGGCGTCGGCTTCGCCAACGGCGAGATCCACCGGACCGGCCACAACGGCTGCCTGGTCATCAACGAGGGCTTCCACTCTCAGGCCGCCGCACCCGGCTACGCAATGTGCTACGCCTGGGGCATCCGTCATCTGGACGGCGATCCCTGGCAGAAGACTCGCATCGATGACAAAGAACATTCCTGGCTGTGGGAGAAGGACGCCAACGACCACATCTTCCCCAACCCCGAACTATTATAAGGAGGAAACACAATGGAAACCGTTAGACTGACAATGGCTCAGGCTCTGGTCCGCTTCCTGGAGAATCAGTACATCTCCTACGACGGCAAGGAGCATCCCTTCGTGGAAGGCGTTATCATGCTGCCCGGCCACGGCTGCGTCCTCGGCATCGGTCAGGCGCTCAGCCAGGAGGCACATCGCCTGAAGGTCTGGCAGGGCAAAAACGAGCAGGGCATGGCCCACACTGCCGTCGCCTTCGCCAAGCAGATGAAGCGCAAGAAAATCATCGCCGTCACCTCCTCGATCGGACCCGGCGCGGCCAACATGGTCACCGCCGCTGCCACCGCCACGGCCAATAACATCCCCGTTCTGATTCTTCCCGGCGACACCTACGCCTGCCGTCAGCCCGACCCCGTGCTGCAGCAGATCGAGCAGACCCACGATCTTTCCCTCTCCACCAACGACGCCTTCCGCGCCGTCTGCCGCTACTGGGACCGCATCGTCCGTCCCGAGCAGCTGATGAGCGCCTGCCTCTCTGCGATGCGCGTGCTGACCGACCCCGCCAACACCGGCGCCGTCTGCCTGGCCATGCCGCAGGACGTTGAGGGTGAAGCCTACGATTACCCCGTCAGCTTCTTCGAAAAGCGCGTCCATCGCCTCTTCCGCCCCGCTGCGGATCCCGAGGTCATCGAAGAAGCCGCGGCCGTCATCCGCGCCGCCAAAAAGCCGCTCCTCATCTGCGGCGGCGGTGTCCGCTACGCGGAAGCCCACGAAGAATTCAAGGCCTTCGCGGAAGCTACCGGCATCCCCTTCGGCGAAACGCAGGCCGGCAAGAGCGCTGTCCTCTATGACCACGAGCTGAATCTCGGCGGTATCGGCGTCACGGGCTGCTCCGCCGCCAACGAGATCGCCAAGGAAGCGGACGTCATCATCGGTGTCGGCACCCGCTACACCGATTTCACGACCTCCTCCAAGTGGCTCTTCCGCGACGACGCCAAGTTCGTCAACATCAACGTCTCCGCCTTCCAGGCCGAAAAGATGAATGCCGCCGTACCCGTCGTTGCCTGCGCCAAGCGCGCCCTGCCTGCTCTTCAGGCGGCCCTCTGCGGCTACAAGACCGGCTACAAGACCGAAATCAAGGACGCCCGCGACCGCTGGTTCAAGGAGCTTGACCGTCTGTGCGGCACCTCCTACGGCCCCGGCTACGAGCCCGAGGTCAAGGACGCCAACATCGGCAGCGTCGAGCGCTTCGCCAAGGACATGAACGCGGACCTCACCCAGACCGCCGTCCTGGGCGCCTTCAACAAGCTGATCAACGCCGAGGACGTCGCCATCGGCTCCTCCGGCTCCCTGCCCGGCGACATGCAGCGCATGTGGTGCGCCCGCAGCCTGGACTCCTATAACATGGAGTACGGCTACTCCTGCATGGGCTACGAAATTTCCGGCGCCCTGGGCGTCAAGTACGCCATCGGCGACGACAAGGATGTCTACGCGATGGTCGGCGACGGCAGCTTCAACATGCTGCACTCCGAACTGATCACGGCCGTCCAGGAGCGCAAAAAGATCAACGTCTGCGTCTTCAACAACGCCTCCTTCGGCTGCATCAATAACCTGCAGGTCGGTCACGGCAACAAGACCCTCTGCACCGAGCTTCGCTTCCGCGGCGAGGACGGCGAGCACAGCGGCGTCTTCATGCCCATCGACTACGCCAAGATCGGCGAGGCCTACGGCTGCAAGAGCTACACCGTTCACACGATGGACGAGCTTTACAAGGCCATCGCCGACGCCAAGACCGTGAAGGACCAGCCGGTCGTCTTCGACATCCGCGTCCTTCCGAAGTCCATGACGGACGGCTACGGCTCCTGGTGGCGCTGCGGCGATGTTACGGTCTCCGAGCGTCCCGAGCAGGCCGCTGTCTGGGCCGATCACCTGGAGCACGTCAAGGATGCCCGCCAATTCTAACTGATTCTCTAGCCTAAAGAGGCCCCGGAAAACGGCCGATAAGCCGTCCCGGGGTCTCTTTTTTTCCGGACGCAGCTGCTGTCAGCAGATACCCGCAAGCGCCTTCTCCGCCGCCTCGTCGATCAGGCGGTAGCCCTCCTCGCTGGGATGGATCCCGTCCGCGCCAATCAATGACGCATAATCATGCCGCTTCAGAAAGCAGCTGCGGACATCAATGAGCGGACAGCCCGTTTCAAGCGCCAGCCCCTCCACCAGCCGGTTATAGTGTTCCTGCCAGCGGTAAAGCATGCTGACATCACCCAGCCAGTATAAGATCCGCTCCCTGTCCCGCCCGCGGGTAATGGTCTCAAAATAACGCTCTGCCTGAAGCGGAACGAGGTTCTGGAGGCTGACCCTGGCTCCTTTACGCCGCGCCTCCTCAATCAGCCCGCGATAGAGGATGAGAAATGTCTCCTCACTGACCTTGGGGGAGTGGACAGCCTCCGGCTCTGCCGCAATCCGTTCCCAGTCGAAATCGCAGTCGTTGCCGCCGAAGTTAGCGATGAGAAGGGTATCCTCCGGGAAGGCTTCCGCGCGGGCCAGCCGGGCGAGACCGTCCCGCACGGTTGCCCCCATGTGTGCTTTTTTGCAGATGAGCGTTCCCTGCTCTCTCCACCTCGCCTGACTGGCGCTGCGGTACAGCCGGTAGCGCTGCTCAGCTTCCTCATAAATGATCCCCTTCATAATGGAGTCTCCCATAAGCTCAAGCCTTTTTATCATCCCTGTCATCCTTTCCGATCCGTGATACGAAAAGTATGCCGCAAAGGAAGCCGGACTGTCACCCTACCCGCGCGTGCAGTCGCTCCCGTAGCAGGAGCGGCCGCTCTCCTCCGGGTAGAAGGGGATTCTCCTCCCGGTAGAGTTGCCGAAAAAGGAGAAAAATGCTATAATGAAGACAGTACCAAACGAAAGGAAACACCATGGAAGACCTCAAAACCAATATTGCTGCCCATCTGCAGGCGCTTCGCCTGGAAGCCGGTCTGACACAGCTGGAGCTGGCTGAGAAGCTCAATTACTCCGATAAAGCCATCAGCAAATGGGAGCGCGCGGAAGCCATGCCGGATATCACCGTGCTGAAAAGCCTGGCCGAGCTCTACGGCGTCAGCCTGGACTTTCTGGTCTCTGACCCAAACAGCCCGCCCCCCGAGCGCGCCCAGGAAAACCGGGCTGCGCATGACCTCCGGCGCAAAAACCGCGTCACCGTGACGCTTCTTTCCGTAATGGGCGTGTGGCTCGCTGCTACGCTTCTCTTCGTCATCCTTGACCTGACCGGAAGCTTCCGCGCCCCCTGGCTGGTTTTAGTCTATGCCCTGCCCGCCTCCCTCACCGTCTGGCTAGTGCTCAGCTGTCTGTGGTTTGAGCGGCAGAAGAAGTTCTTCATTATCTCGCTCCTCATCTGGAGCCTGCTGGCTGCGATCTTCTTCACAGGCCTCAGCCTAGGAAAGGTCTGGTGGCAGCTCTTTTTGATCGGCATCCCCGCCCAGCTGCTCACACTCGTCTGGCCTAATTTAAAATACAAAAGATAAGGAATCCGACTGTCCCTTTCCGCTCGGTCGGCTGATTTTTCACACAAAAAGAGGAATGACGATCGTCATTCCTCTTTCTCATTTGGAATTATCGCTTAGATCTCAGCGAAGTACTTGATGGTGCGGACCATCTGGCTGGTGTAGCTGTTTTCGTTATCTTACCAGGAAACTACCTGTACCTGATAGGTGTCCTCATCGATCTTGGCAACCATGGTCTGGGTGGCGTCGAAGAGAGAACCGTAGCGCATGCCGATAACGTCAGAGGAAACCAGCTGCTCTTCGGTGTAGCCGAAGGACTCGGAGGACTGAGCCTTCATGGCAGCGTTAATGGCTTCCTTGGTGATGTCCTTGCCCTTGACAACGGCTACCAGGATGGTGGTGGAACCGGTGACAACGGGTACACGCTGAGCGGAGCCGATCAGCTTGCCGTTCAGTTCGGGGATAACCAGACCGATGGCCTTGGCAGCACCGGTGCTGTTGGGAACGATGTGGGCAGCGCCGGCGCGGGCACGACGAAGGTCGCCCTTGCGCTGGGGGCCGTCAAGGATCATCTGGTCACCGGTGTAAGCATGAACGGTGGTCATGATACCGGACTGGATGGGGAAGTTGTCGTTCAGAGCCTTGGTCATGGGAGCGAGGCAGTTGGTGGTGCAGGAAGCAGCGGAGATAACCTGATCATCCTTGGTCAGGATGCCGTGGTTTACGTTGTAAACGATGGTGGGCAGGTCGTTGCCGGCAGGAGCGGAGATAACGACCTTCTTGGCGCCGGCGTTGATATGAGCCATGGACTTCTCTTTGGAGGTGTAGAAACCGGTGCACTCCAGAACTACATCAACATCAAGCTTGCCCCAGGGGCAGTTGTTAGCGTCAGCTTCTTTATAAATTTCGATTTCCTTGCCGTCTACGATGATGCTGTGATCCGTAGCTTCAACCGTGTGCTTGTCCTCACCGATGTGGCCGATCCAGGAACCCTGGGCGGTATCGTACTTGAGCAGATGAGCCAGCATGGCGGGGCTGGTCAGATCGTTGATAGCAACTACTTCGTAACCCTCAGCCTCAAACATCTGACGGAAAGCCAGACGGCCGATGCGGCCGAAACCGTTAATAGCAACTTTTACCATTTGAAAAAATCCTCCGTGAAATATTGTATGGGTATAAACCCTTTTCAAACCATTATCTATTGTAGCGCAGATATCTGTCAGTGTCAAGATTTTTCACCGACTCTGTCGCTATGGAGAGTATAACACACATCGAGCGTTATTGGCCACATGAAATTTCAACAAAGTACTACGCAGTCCGTCTGTACCGATCGGTCGGAAACGTTTCCTTCGTCTGCCACCGATATGTGGTCTCTAAAGCATATAGGCATCAATCGATTACGATCAGCCCATGCTTTTTGCAGTAAATCAGGTAAGAATCCCCGGCAATCATTTCCCTGTTGACAAAACTAATCGGCTCTGTTTACAATAAAATTAGAAAATACTCGTGAATGAGTAAATAAAGGAGAACGCACGATGAAAAAAAGGCTTCCTTGATACTATGTATCATTCTAATCTCCACATTCATGCATTTCCCGGTCGAGGCAGAGATTTCGTCTGTTTATTTAGAGATGAAATCTTTTCTAACCGAATGCGCGTTGCCCGCACTGTCCCTGTCTCGAATTTCATCCGGAAGCACAGTATCCATTTGTCAACCACTGAATGTTTTTTGTGAGGCTGACGATGGCCAATGTTATTTCGAGGGTTGCACTTACTATCCTGTCTATTCAAATGGGACTTGCATTGGCATACTCGGGGCGAAGGACATTGATGGAGAATGGCTCTTTTCGTTTCATGAGAAAATGGGCAAAGAGTTTAATAATGTAAGCCCTTTGAATGAGGTAGCTGTTTCATTTTCTGTTAATGGTGAATATACATTCATTCGAAATGACATTTCCCCCTCTGACTATTCGCGTGCAGAAAACGATTTTTCCCTATATTCATTTGTTTACACAGGCAAGCGAGATATGCCAAACGGTGTACTTTTAAGTGTGCCGGTTGTATTACAAGGAAGCGACACAACCGGATGTTGGGCAGCCTGCATGTCCAGTATTGGTATGTATCACACAAATCAATCGGTTAGCATAGCAACGATTCGTAATATTACAGGAGTGGCGGGTATGAATAGTATGCAGAATACATGTAGCAGTATGCAGACTATTTTTTCGCTTTATTATTCGCGCACACTAAATCCCGGTTTTTATCGAATGCAATATCAAACGGCTATTCTTTCTCAGCCATCTTTTCTTGGCTGCGGGTTAATTTTATCCGAAGAGGAGATTGCCGGACATATGATGGTCCTGAGAGGATATGCCTGCGGAACCTCCTATAATGCGTTATATTTAATGGATCCGGCGCAAGGTTATATTACTGTATCGATAGTTGCAGGAAGTTTAGTCTCATTCTATTATTGCGGTTATTTGACTGCGGTTTTGGAAATGGGCGATAGGGTGTACTAAAATGAAAAAAAATCTGTTTCGCATCATTGGTGCAGCTCTTGTTGTTGTTCTTTTTCTGACCTCCTGCGCACCCTCTTTGTCTCAAAAGCAGGCCGAAAGCAATGCCAATGGCATTGCCGAACCGGAAACCAATGTCACGCTTCAGCTTGCGCAGGAATATGAGGCTCAGCTGGCGCAGCTTCGCAGCCTCGGAGGCCGCACTCAGCCGGCTGAGCCGGCAGAAGGCTATCGTACCTTTGCTTCGCTTATGACGGAAGCCTGGCTTGAGCTGGGCGAGGAAAACTCGGTCATTAGTCCCTACAGCATGTACGAACTGCTGGCAATGCTTTCCGATTGCGGGAATGATGAACTGTCCGCCAAGCTGCTTGCGGTCCTCGGCTGCGCGGATGCGACAGCACTGGACGAAGAACGCGCCCGGATGAGGGAAGCTTGTACCGCACCCGGAACGGTCGAGAAGTTCAGCTCCTACAATTCCCTGTGGCTTAACGAAGAGACCGTTTTCGATGAAAATAAAGTCCGATCCATCGAGGAGCGTTTTGAGGCGGAGCTTTTCCGCCGCGACCTTTTAAAGGCTTCAAGCATGCAGGAAATCGGCCGCTGGATTGCGGACAAGACAGAGGGCGTTTTCGGCGGCGACTCGGAGCGTCCCGCAGAGGCAGGTCCCGTAAGCCTGAAGGAGGCCGCGCTTATCAATGCACTGTACTTCCACTGTGGTTTCGCGCTGGGAAGCTGTCCGGGCCTCCGGAAATTCATGAATGCCGATGGCAGCATCAGCGAGGTCATGTTTGCGTCAAGCTCTCAGGCACTTTGGGTTAGTCAAAACGACCTCTTTGTCTGCGCGCGCATCGTTGTCGGCCCCGATAGTATTCTGACCGTGCTGATGCCTGCTCCCGATACTACTATTGCAGAGCAGGATGATGAAGCGCTGTCCGCTCTGCTGGGAGAGACGCTTGACTTCGAACTCCGCAGTCTGAATGTGAAGGTTCCGTATTTTAAACTGTCGGCCTCGCAGGATACTTCTCCGCTCCTCAGGGAAATGGGCCTCGATGACCTCCTGGAGCCCGGTGCGCTCGCAGGATTGATCCCCGGGAAGACGGGAGAAAACAGCCTGCTATATATTGATCATTCAGCTATGACGGCTCTTTCATCGGAAGGGATTGAAGCTGCGGCCTATTCAGAGGCGATCGGCTACCTCGGTCTGATTACGCCGAAGGAAGAGGACCTCATCTTTGACCGTCCCTTCTTCTTTGCGCTTTCCCTCGGCGATACGATCCTGACAGTCGGCCGAGTGGACAGGCTGCAGTAAATAATTACTGGCCGGCAGATACATTCTGCCGACTATTTTAACGGGAGGATCTGCTCTGCTGATAGCGTTTCCACGGCGTGTTGATAGCGTTTCCACGGCGTTTTTTGACAAAACCGGCCTCCCGTGATAAAATAAGCAGGTTATCAAAAAACTATCAGGAGTCATCATGAACAGCCCTCTTATCTTTTTTGCCAACAGTATTCTGCTGGGCATCGGGCTGGCGATGGACGCCTTCTCGGTGTCCTGCGCCAACGCGCTCGCCGATCCCGACATGAAACGCCCGCGCATGTGCGGCATTGCCGGAACTTTCGCCTTTTTCCAGATTATCATGCCGCTGATCGGCTGGTTCCTGGTGCACAGCGTCGCCGAAAAATTCGAGGCCTTCCAAAAGTACATTCCCTGGATCGCCCTGGCGCTGCTCCTTTTTATCGGCGGGAAAATGCTGATTGAGGGCCTGCGCGGCGAGACTGAGTCCGAGGGGGGCGCGGTCGGCTTCTGGGCCCTCATGCTGCAGGGCATCGCCACTTCCATTGATGCGCTGTCGGTCGGCTTCACCATAGCGGAGCTTGCCTTTGTGCAGGCACTGACCGAATGCCTCATCATCGGCGCGGTCACCTTCCTCATCTGCACGGTCGGGCTGGTGCTGGGGAAAACTCTGGGCAACCGGCTGTCCGGAAAAGCGTCCGTGCTGGGAGGCATTATCCTGATCGCCATCGGCATCGAAATTTTCCTGAGCGGCATACTGTAAGGCGCACCGCGCATTTCCCCCTGTCAAGTAAAAAGAGCTTAAACCGTATTTCGCAGCTTGCGCGGTTTAAGCTCTTATTTTTATGCTTCGGGCACCATCTCGATGAGGGTGAAGCCTTCGGTGACGAGGGGCTTGACCTCGGAGGCTTCCAGCTCGCTCACGCTTTCATAGGCGTAGCAGCTGAAGGTGTAGTACAGCTTGGTGCCGGAGATCTTATT
Organism: Bianqueaceae bacterium; assembly: GCA_045599825.1. GTDB lineage: Bacteria > Bacillota > Clostridia > Lachnospirales > Bianqueaceae > JAZQNF01. The sequence goes on from JAZRWR010000055.1 coordinate 12,711, forward strand.
CTCCTGTTTGACAACGTCGGTCAGGACCTTGTAGGTGTGCTTGGTGGCCGATTCGGCGAAGGCGGAAAGCTCTCCGTCGCCGTTGATGGCAAGACCCTCCAGGGTGCAGCACCAATACAGAGGGCCGGGCTCGAAGTCGATGTGCCAGCCGGTGTTATCGGAGTAGCCGGCAGTGTAAAGGACCTTGAAAACGGGCAGCAGGAAGTTCTCGGGCTGCTCTTCGGTCGGGCTGACCAGGTAGTAGCCGATGAGCTCAAGCTCGGCGGTGGAGCCGGTGCTCTCCCAGCTCCAGCGCTTGAAAAGGCTGCGGCCGAGAGCGTCCAGACGCTCGAGGGCGGCTTCGTTCATTTGGTCGGCCGTGACGACGATTTCGGGGACGCCGGCTACCGTGTATTCCATCTCCCAGCGGCTGGGCAGCTTCTTGTACTTGGCGGCGCATTCATCGGGGCTCAGGGGCAGCTCGTAACGGATGGTGATGACATCACCGTTCGAGATGGCGCTTTCGGCACTGGGAAGATAGCTTTCGCCTTCGATATGCGTATTGTGCGTATCCAGCACCAGCTGCGCGAAGGGCGCGAAGGATTCGAAGCTGATCTTGATCTTATCGAAGGGGTCGAAGAGCGGGACCGTGGTCAGGTCTTCCGCCTTTTGCGTTTTGTTTTCAAACACGAAGGGCAGCTCGAACAGGCACAGATAGTCCTGCGCGCTTTTGCCGCCGAAGCCGGGCGCGTCCGGCTGCCAGCTGAAGCTGATTTCTTCGCCGTTTTTGATAAAGTCGGTTTTGGAGAGCGTGCCGGCTTCAAAGGCAGGCTTGACCGCGCGGCGGTAGAAGAGGCGGCACAGGTCCTCGGCACTTAGATCCTTCGCCTTGAGCCCGGGGGCAAAGTCCTCGAGATCGGCTTTTCCTTCATTTTTAAAATAGTCCTTCAATGCCTTGTTCAGCTTGAAGCTTTCGCCGTAGGCGGAGATAAATTCATCTTCGGAAAGAAGCGTGACCCCGGCGCGGCCGATCGTGGAATATCCCTCGCAGGATATCGTGACATCATCCTTTAAGCTGATGCTTTTTTCACGGCAGGCGCTGAGGCCGAAGGCGGTGAGAGCCAGCATCACAAGAGCAAGAATTACCTCAAAATAACGCTGAAAATGTTTCATTTTTTCCCCTTAACTCATTTATATTCGGACTTTTGCAGACTGCAAATCATTCCGATAAACGAACGCTGATATTATACCATTTTCGGCGTCGGGTGGCAATTGCTTCCGCATAAAAAAAGGAGCCTTTTTCCCGTTTTTTTCGGATAGGCTCCTGTTTTTTTACGCGTTCTGCGCGGCCAGGTAGGCAAGGGCGGAATGGGCCGCCACATTACCCTCCCCCATCGCTTTGGCCAGCTGATAGGGGCGGCCGGTGACATCGCCGGCGGCGAAGCAGCCGGGCAGATTGGTCGCCATCAGGCGGTCGACCGTGACGTGGCCGCCCTCCTGGGCAAGGCCGTTCACGAGGAGGTTCGGCGCGATGGCGTCCTTCAGGACGAAGACGCCGTCCACCGGAAGCTCAGCGGAGGGAAGGACCAGCTTCTCGACTCGGCGCGTGCCGGCAATCCCGAGCGGGCGCTCGGTCAGAAGCTCAGCGTTTTCCGGGATAAAGGGCTTGGGATAGCGCGGCAGCAGATAAAGCTTCTGCGCGAGGCCGGCCAGGAAACGGACCTCATCCTCGAAGTCCGCGGAGGCCGCGATGACCGCCAGGGTCTTGCCCCGGTAGAGGAAGCCGTCGCAGGTGGCGCAGTAGCTCACGCCGCGGCCCAGGAATTCGCTTTCGCCGGGCAGAGGCGCGAGAGACGAAACGCCGGTGGTCACGATGAGCGTGCGGGCCTCGAACTCCTCGGTATCGCAGAGGACGGTGAAGGAGGAGCGGCCGGGATAGACGCCGGTGACGGTTTTCTCGGTGAGGGCGATGTGCTCGCTTTGAAGCTGGGCGGCGAGGGCATCGGCCAGGGCTTCGCCGCTGATGGCAGCAAGGCCGGGATAGTTGCGGATTTCCTCCGCGGCGCGAAGCTTCGCTGAAAGGCGCGGCGTTCCGAAGAGCAGGAAGCGCTTGCCGCGGGCCGCCAAGGTCAGGGCCGCTGAAATGCCGGCCGGACCGGCGCCGATAATCGCCGCATCGTACAGATCGCTCATGGATTTTCCTCTTTTAATTTTGCCAGAATTTTGGTGAAGGCCGTCGGAAGCATCAGCTCGCTGCGAAGCTCCTCCGGGGACGCGAAGTAAAAGTCCGGATCCTCCGGCAGAGGTGCGAGCAGCGCGGCCTCATACAGGGTCATATTCCAGATGAGATGCGTGAAAATGTGACGCGCCTCGGCCAGCTTCTCGCCGCGCACGGCGCAGATCAGGCCGTCCTCTTCGGCGGGGAGCTCCCACAGACCCGCCAGCACGCCTTTGGGCGGACGTCGGTGCAGGAGAATACGTCCCTCCTCCTCAATCAGAAGCAGGCTGCGTGTTTCTTCCTTTTTACTGCTGCGGATACTGCGGACGGGGAGCGTTTCGGCGCTTCCGTGCGCAAAGGCCAGGCAAGCAGTCTGAAGCGGGCAGGCATCGCAGGAGGGGTTGTGCGGCAGGCAGAGCGTCTCCCCGAGCTCCATCAGACCCTGGACGAAGGCCGAGGGCACGGAGGGGAGCCTCCCGTCGTCCGCCGGGGAGCAGGCCTTCAGAAGCTCCGTCACCTTTTTACGCGCAGCAGGCGTTAATACGTCGTCACGCAGCTCATAGAGGCGCGAAACGACGCGCAGGACGTTCCCGTCGACGGCGGGCACGGGCAGACCGAAGGCGACCGCGCAGATCGCGCCGGCCGTGTAGTCGCCGATGCCGGGCAGGCGGCGAACAGCCTCGAAATCGGCCGGAAAGCTTCCGCCGTAGTCGCTGACCAGCATGCGCGCCGCTTTTTGCAGGTTGCGGGCGCGGCTGTAGTAGCCCAGACCCTCCCAAAGCTTCAGGACCTCCTCCTCGGGGGCGGCGGCCAGGGAAGCGATGTCGGGCAGCGCCTCGGTGAAGCGCTGATAATAGGGGCGGACCGTCTCGAGCCGCGTCTGCTGCAGCATGATTTCGGACAGCCAGACGTGGTAGGGCGTCGGGTCGTCGCGCCAGGGATAAGACAGGGCATTTCCGCGGTACCAGTCGACCAGCTGAGCCGGCCAAAGCGTTTCGGCGCCCATCAGCGGATGACCTCTGTCACTATTCCGCCGCCGTAGACGTGGCCGTCGCGGTACCAGACCGCGGACTGGCCGGGCGTGATGGCGCGCTGCGGCTCGTCGAAAAAGCATTCGGCGCGGCCGTCGGGCAGACGGTGCAGGCGGCAGGGCGCCTCGCGGTGCGCGTAGCGGATCTTGCCGAGCAGGCGCTCGTCGCAGGAGAAAAGCTCCTCCCCGTCGGTCTCCTGGAAGTTCAGCTCCTCCGCCAGAAAGCCCCGGGCAAAGCAGTCCTCGCCGCGGCCCAGGACCACCTCGTTGGCTGCCGGGCGCAGCTCCGTTACAAAGCGCGGTTCGCCGAAGGCAAGCCCGAGACCCTTGCGCTGTCCCACCGTGTAATGAATAAGGCCCTTATGTGTGCCGAGGACGCGGCCCTCGGGGTCCACGAAGGAACCGGGAGCGCTCGTCAGACCGGTCAGGCCCTCAATAAAGGACGCGTAATCACCGTCGGGCACAAAGCAGATCTCCTGGCTGTCGGGCTTCTGCGCGACCTCCAGCTGCTCCTTTTCGGCGATGGCGCGGATTTCTTCTTTTGAATAGCCCGAAAGCACCGTGTGCGTGCGGGACAGCTGCTCCTGCGAAAGACCGTAAAGGACGTAGGACTGGTCCTTCCAGGGGGCCTTCTGCACGGCGAAGCGACCGTTTTCCAGGCGGATCACGGCGCTGTAGTGGCCGGTGGCCAGCTCGCGGATGCCGAGCGAATCGGCGGTCTCCGCCATCGCCTGCCACTTGATGAGCGGATTGCAGATGACGCAGGGATTGGGCATGCAGCCGGAAAGATAGACCCGGGCGAAGCGCTCGGTCACCAGGCGGCGGAAGGGGTCGGAGACGTCCGCGATGACATGCGGGATGCTCAGACGCTCCGCCAGCGCCGCGGCCTCCCCGCGCACATCCGCACCGAAGCCGGTGTGGATCGTCACAGCCGTCACGTCATAGCCCTCTTCTCGTAATAAAAGGGCTGCGACGGCGCTGTCCACGCCGCCGGAAAGCCCAAGTACAATTTGCTTCATTCGATCACCTCTGCCTGGCCCTTCACGGGGTAGCTGTGCAGAATGTCGATCATCAGCTGCCCGATGGCCTCGCCGATCTGCTTCTGGACGGCCTCGTTGCAGAGCAGCGCGTTGTCGGAGGCATCGGACAGAAAGCCCAGCTCGACCAATGCCGCGGGCATCGAATAGTCCTTCATGATGTCCGTGCTGGAGTCGAACTTGGCGCCGCGGTCGTCCGCGTTCAGAATGGCCGAGACCACCGTGCTGAGCTTGGCGGCGGCTTCCTTGGAGCGCGCACCGACGACGTCATCGGCGCCCTTCGAGAAGTACAGGGCCTCCGTGCCGCAGGCACGCCCGCTGCCGCCGTAGGAGTTGCAGTGGATGGACAGGGCGAAGTCCGCCTCGTTTTCGTTGGCGACAGCGTACTGGCCGGCGTAGTTGACGAGCACGTCCGTGGTGCGCGTCATGACGACCTTGATGTCCGTGCAGTGGCTTTCGATGTAGTCGCGCACAGCCAGGGCGACGGCCAGGTTGATGGTCTTTTCGGGCAGGCCGCCCTTCACATTGCCGCCGTCGGCACCGCCGTGTCCGGGAGCGATGACCAGACAGTAGGAGTAGCCCACGGCCTGACGTGCCTTTTCAGGCGGCAGGGAGGGGTCTTTTTCGTAGTTTTCGCGGTTCAGGTCCATCATGGCGATGCTCATGCCGCGCAGCTGGTTCAAAAGGCTGTCCAGACTGAGCGTCCCCTTCCGGCTGTCCGCCTCGATGATGGCGCTCTCCTCGCGCATCTCCTGAACCGACTCCTGCGGGACAGGATCCTTTCTGACTGCCTGCACGAGGGCGTAGATGCCCGCTGCGGCAAACAGCAAAAGAAGGACTGCCAGGAGCAGCCTCTCGGGGTGAACCAGACGCCATCTTTTCTTCCTTCGCTTAGCCGCGGTCATATCATTTTCTCACTTTCATACTGAGCGCGCCGCTGTCAAAGACGAGCCCGCGCAGGAGCTTGCTGTACATTATCGGGGATTTGAAGCTGTTAAAGAACACCGTGCGCTTCAGGGCGCCCAGCCGGCGTCCGTAGGCCTTCGGCGATTCGCCGGCATTCAGGGCCTCCGCCAAAGCCAGTCCGCTGTTCAGGGCGAAGCTGATGCCCTCGCAGGTGGAGGGGCTGATAAGGCCCGCGGCCTCGCCTGCCAGATACACGCGTCCGCGGCCCGGGCAGATGCTGCCGAGGGTTTTCGGACGCAGGATAATGGCGCCGCGGCGCTTAAGGGGCTCGCCCAGCTCGTAGCCGAGGCTTCTCAGGTCGTCCTTAAAAAGCTCGAAGCGCTCCCGCGCGCGGCGGTCGGCCGGGAGGGCGCTGCCGATGATCAGCTGTCCGTCCTCGGGGATGACCCAGGAATAGTAGTCCGTGACGCGGCGGTCGAAAACGGCTGTGTAGCAGGCCGGCATCTGCGGCGCCTCGTACCACTCCTGCAGGCTGGCGTAGCGCTTGACGGGACGCTTGCCGGCTGCCTTGTCGATCCGACGGCGGAGCCAGGAGCCCGCACCGTCCGCGCCGACCGCGCAGCGGGCCGTGAGCGTCTGATTGCCCTCCGGACCGCGCAGGAAGAGAGTGAGCCCCTCCTCGTTCTCCGTCAGCTCGTAAACCGTGGTGTTCTCGAGGAGCGTCACATTGTCACGGGAGGCGGCGCGCTGCACCAGGAAGGCGTCGAAGCGCGCGCGCTTGATATTGACATATTGCTTCTGGTAGTAGCGCTCGTGGCCGCGATTGTCGAGGTCGATGCCGTGCAGGGTGAACACCTGCGGGCTCACGAGGATGTCCGCAGGAAGTGCCACGCCCTGGGCGGCGAGTGCCTTCTGCGCCCGCTTATCCAGCATGCCGCCGCAGCTCTTTTCGGCGTCCGCGAGGTGCGCAGGATCGCTGAAGCAGCGCTTGTCGACCAGAAGGACCTTCATGTCCGGGCGGATGTTCCGGGCCAGCGTCGCCCCTGCAGGACCGGCGCCGATGATGATCAGATCGTAATCCATTTATACCAGCTTCCAGGCTTTCAAATACTTGTTCTTGAAGAGGCCGGCCGTCGCTTTGGCCCAGCCTAAGGGATAGCCGCCGCAGAGGACAAGGTACCAGCCGTCCTCGGGGGCGTCGGTCAGGGTCTCGCCCTTCAGGTAGCGCGTGACGCGGATGTCGTCGGGGGAAAGCGCGAGCGTGCGGTGAACGTTTGCGGCGCTGAGCGTCATAGCGAAGGCCTCGGTCGGCTCAAAACGGCCGTGACTGAGCTCGCCCAGGAAGATGCCGTTGCGCAGGACCCGCAGACCGTTCAGGCGCTCCGTCGGGAGGGCGGTAAGAAAAAGCTTGTCGCCCAGCACGCGGAGGCGTTCGGCGGGGAGGCAGACGTCCGTCAGGTTGTCGCGGCGCCAGGCGTCCCACTCGGGGCAGGCGTCGCCGCGGCCGAAGGCAAGGGAATCGTCCGCAGAGCCGCCCTTCTTGCGGAAGAGCGCGACAAAATGGCCCTGCCCTTCTATTTTATGCGGCCAGAAGCGCGCACAGAGGCGCAGGTCCTCGCGGCCGCTCAGGGACCACTCGGGGTGTCCGTCGTCGATGCCGGGCGCCTTGGGGAAGGCAATGAGCTCGAGCCCGGGCTCCTGCTCCAGCAGCCACTCGACGCTCTGCTCGTCCTCCAGGGGGGCGAAGGTGCAGGTTGAATAAAGCAGCAGACCGCCGGGGCGAAGCGCCTTGACCGCGCTCGGCAGGATGTCGCGCTGCAGCTTGGCGTAGTAATCGTTTCCGTACTGCGCCCAGTTTTTCATGATGGCCGGCTCCTTGTGGAACATGCCCTCGCCGGAGCAGGGAGCGTCCACCAGAACCTTGTCGAAAAAGCCCTCGAAGCGCTCTGCCAGGCGGTAGGGCGCCTCGGACAGGACGACCGAATTCCGGCTGCCGAAGAGCTCCAGGTTCTTCAGAAGCGCCTTCGCGCGGGAGGCGCTGATATCGTTGGAGACCAGAAGGCCCGTGCCCTTCAGGCGGGCGCAGAGCTGGGTGCTCTTGCCGCCGGGGGCTGCGCACAGGTCCAGCACGCGGTCGCCTTCGGCGATGGGCAGGATGGCCGCCGGCGCCATAGCCGAGGGCTCCTGCAGATAGTAGAGGCCGGCGTAGTAGTCCGGATGCTTGGACCACTCCTTCGTATCCTCGCCGATGTAGAAGCCGTCGCGGCACCAGTCGACCGTGCGGGGTGCGATGCCGCGTCGGACGGCGTAGTCGGCGACGCTGATTTTGGCCGTGTTGACCCGCGCGCCCTGGTAGACGGGGCGGTCGAAGGAGGCCAGATAGGCGTCGAATTCATCGCCCAGAAGGGCGCGCATGTTCTGCTCGTACTGAGCCGGTAAAGTGACCATAGAACCTCTTCAGCCGAGGCGCACAAGCCCGGCTTTCTTCATTTCTTCCACGGCGCGCATGATGCCCAGCTTGCCGTGCGGGAAGGTCAGGCCGCCCTGAAAGTAGGCGGTGTAGGGGGCCTTCATCGGGCCGTCCGCGGAGAGCTCGATGGACGCGCCGGACATGAACGAGCCGGCCGCCATGATGACGGGGGTGTCGTAGCCGGGCATGTCCCAGGGCTCGGGCGTGACATAGGAATCGACGGGCGCAGCGCTCTGGATGCCCAGGCAGAAGGCCTTGAGGCCCTCGGGGCTCTGGCAGTGCACGGCCTGAACGATGTCCTGGCGGGGCGCGGAGGACGCCGGACTTGTCCTGAAGCCCAGGTCCTCGAAGACCTTCGCGGCAAATACAGCGGTCTTAAGCGCGGCCGCGGTTACGGTGGGCGCAAAGAAAAGACCCTGATAGAAGGAGCGCAGAACGTCCAGGGTGGCGCCCGCCTCCTTGCCGATGCCGGGGGCCGTCAGCCGCGCGGCGATTTTTTCGATCAGATCCTTCCGGCCGACGATGTAGCCGCCGATAGGCGCCAGACCGCCGCCGGGATTTTTGATCAGCGAGCCGACCGTGAGGTCCGCGCCGACATCGCCGGGCTCGAGCTCCCGTGTGAATTCGCCGTAACAGTTGTCGACCATGATGACCGCATCGGGCTTCGCAGCGCGCACGGCCTGAATGATTCCGCCGATCTCCTCGGGCGAAAGCGAGGGACGCGCGTCGTAGCCGCGGGAACGCTGAATCTCGACCATGCGGGTCTTCGGACCGATCAGACTCCGGATGCGTGCAAGGTCGGGGTGTCCGTCCCCGTCCAGCTCCGCCACCTTGACCGTGATGCCGAATTCGGCCAGCGAGCCGATTTCCGGACGCAGGCCGCACACGCCCTGCAGGGTATCGTAGGGCATGCCGACGGCGAAAAGCAGCTCGTCGCCGGGGCGCAGCACGCCCGAAAGCGTGAGCGTCAGCGCGTGGGTGCCGGAGATGATCTGCGGGCGGACCAGGGCGTCCTCACCGTGAAAAACGCGGGCGTATATCTGCTCCAGGAGGTCGCGGCCGGCATCGTCGTAGCCATAGCCGGTGGAGCCGTGGAAGTGCCGCTCGGCCACACCGAAGTGCTGGAAGGCCTCAAGCACCTTCCACTGGGCCAGCTCAGCCTGACGGTCCAGCTCGGCAAAGCGGGGCGCAAGCGCTTCCTCTCGTGCGCTGCAAAATTCAAACGTTTCCCGGCTGATGCCGAGACGTTCCATCAAAGCTTCCATAAAAACTTATTCTTCCTCTTCCTTCATCGAGATGGTGACGGGACGCGCGGGTGCGATGGTGGACACCGCGTGCTTGTAGACCATCTGCTGCTTGCCGTCGCTCTCCAGAATCAGCACGAAGCTGTCGTAGCCCTTTACCGTGCCCTTGATCTGGAAACCGTTGGTCAGAAAGACGGTCACATCCACCTTCTCCTTCCGAAGGGTGTTGAGCATCAAATCCTGCAGATTCGCGATTTTGTTCATGTTTTTTGTCTCCTCTTTTTTTGTATGGACTTAAACATTGATATGGGAACAGGCCGCCATCGCCTCCGAAAGAAGCGATGTCCGGTCTGATACCGGCAGAAAAACAGCGTCCGCTTCGCGGCGGAACCAGGTCAGCTGGCGCTTGGCGTAGTGGCGCGTACCGAGCTTGACGGCGGCGACGGCGTCCTCCAGGCTGCACTCGCCGGAAAGACAGGCGGCGATCTCCTTGTAGCCAAGACCCTGCATGGACACCCATTCGCGGCGGGCGCCCTGCGCAAGGAGCGTGCGGACCTCCTCCACGAGGCCCTCTGCCATCATCTCGTCCACCCGGGCCTCAATGCGTTCGTAAAGCAGCGCGCGGTCGGGGTTCAGAACCAGATAGACCAGCTCATAGGGCGATTCCTGCGCCTTCAGCCGCGCATTGTGCGCACTGATGGGCTCGCCCGTCTGATAGAAATATTCCAGCGCGCGGATGACGCGCTTGCGGTTGTTGGGATGGATAGCCTCCGCGCCCTCGGGATCAAGCGCACGAAGCCTTTGATAAAGCGTTTCGCTCCCCTCCTGCTCCAGAAGGCTGCGGATGCCGCTTTCGGGTTCCTCCCCGAATTCGGCGCCGTAGGCGAGCGCGTGGATGTAAAAGCCGGTTCCGCCCACTACGATGGGCAGTTTGCCGCGGGAAGCGATCTCCGTCACTTTTTCACGCGCGCGGCGCGTAAACTCCATGACGTTCCACTCCTCCGAGGGCTCCACGCAGTCCAGCAGATGATGCGGGACACCCTGCATTTCTGCGGGACGGATTTTGGCCGTGCCGATGTCCATGCCGCGGTAGACCTGCATGGAATCCGCGGAGATGATCTCGCCGGAAAGGGCCTTCGCCAGCTCGACGCCCAGCGCACTCTTTCCTGAGGCGGTCGGTCCCGCCACAATGACTAAGGGCTGCTTGTTCATCGCGTCAGACCCTCTTGAAGCGGCGCTCGAGCTCGTAGCGGCTGACAGAAAAGACAGTCGGACGTCCGTGGGGACAGTTGTAGGGGTTGTCCGAGGCAAAAAGCTGCTCCAGAAGCTTGTCGGCCTCCTGAAAGCTCATGCGCGAATTGCCCTTGACGGCGGCCTTGCAGGCGGTCATGGCCAGACGGTCCAGCAGCAGGTCACGCGAGACGCTCCGGCTTCCGTCGGTCAGAAGCGACACCAGGGTCACCATGTCCTCGGCGGCCATGGGGCCGTTGAAGATATAGGGCACGGCGCGGACCAGGAGGGTGTCGTCGCCGAAGGGCTCGGCAGAGAAGCCCAGGCGGGTGAGCGCGGGCTCGTATTCGGGGAGCAGCGCCAGCTCGCGCGGGGTGAGGCGCACCAGCATCGGCTCAAGCAGCAGCTGGGAGTCGTCGGGACCCTCGGCCAGGCGATGGCGGAAGCGGTCGTAAAGGACGCGCTCGTGCGCAGCGTGCTGGTCCATGACATAGAGCAGGCCTTCGCCCTCGGCCAGCCAATAGGTGTCGAAGACCTGGCCGATGAGGCGGAGCGCGGCGGGCCTGGGGTCGGCGTTGCCGAAGGGCTCGGTTTCCTCGGCGACAGTAGTGACAGCGGGGACGGTCTCCTGATAGAGGGTGACCTGCACGGGCTTGGCGGGCGCGGAAGGCGCGGATCCGGACTGAACCGTGGGTGCAATCACGGGTTCAATAGCCGGCGCAGGCGCATGCTCGGACTCGATTGCCGACGCAATCGCAGGCACGGTCGCGGCCGGCGCAGCTGCGGGCTTTTCCGTTACTTTTTCATGCACGCTGCCCTCGCGGCTGATCAGAGAATTCTGTTTCAGGCAGGCCGAAAACGCCTCAAAGAGAAAGCCTTTCAGCTCCTCCTCACGCGTAAAACGAACCTGCATCTTGGTCGGATGCACATTCACATCCAGAGCGGCGGGGTCCATCGAAAGGTGCAGCACCGCCACAGGGAAGGTTCCGGGAACGATGTAGTCCTTGTAGGCCTCGTCCAGGGCCTTGTCCACCAGGGCGCTTCGCACCCATCTTCCGTTGATGAAGAGGCTCTGGAGCGCACGGTTGGGGCGGCAGAGCTGCGGACGGCTGATGAAGCCCTCCAGACGAAGGCCTTCGATTTGGTCGGAGACGGCCTCGATGGGCAGGCATTTGTCGACGATGTCGCGGCCGTAGACCGCGAAAAGAGCATTTTTCAGGCCGCCGCGGCCGCCGCTCAGAAGGGACGGTTCACTGTGTCCGTTCAGGTAGCGGAAGGCGGTATCGGGATGGCCGAGGATGAGGCGCTGCAGGTAATCGGTGACCGCGGCTGCCTCGAGGCCGGCTTTTTTGAGAAATTTGCGGCGGGCGGGGACGTTGAAGAAGAGGTTTTCGACCTTAACGGTCGTGCCGGTGGGCACTGCGGCCTCTTCGAACAGCTGCTCGCGGCCGCCCTCGATCACGTAGCGGACGCCGGTCAGCTGCTCAGCCGTCTTCGTCAGGATCTCCACGCGGGCGACGGCTGCCACGGAGGCCAGCGCCTCACCGCGGAAGCCGAGCGTAAACGTGCGCGAAAGGTCCTCGACGCTTTGGATCTTGCTGGTGGAGTGACGGAGAAAGGCCGCGCGGATCTCCTCGGCGGGAATGCCGCAGCCGTTGTCGCTCACGCGGATATAGGAGCAGCCGCCCTCGCGGATTTCGACGGTGACGGCGGTGGCGCCGGCGTCCAGCGCGTTTTCGGTCAGCTCCTTCACGACCGAAACAGGGCGCTCGACGACCTCGCCCGCGGCAATTTTGTTGATCGTCGCGTCGTCCAGCAGCTCGATATGCGGCATGGCGGTTCTCCTTTCAGCTTATTTCTTCTTTGCTTGCTTCTGGAGGCTGTAGAGCGTCTGCAGGGCCTCCATGGGCGTCATGGTGTTGATGTCGAGCTCCAGCAGCTGCCGGACGACGTCCGGCGTGCGCTCGATCTGCTCGAAGAGATCGATCTGCTCGGCATCCGCCGCGCTCTTCGCGGCGATCTCCGCAGCCTGGCGGCTGAGGCCCTGAGCCGTCAGCTCATCCAGAATTTCCTTGGCACGGTTCAGCACCCAGCGCGGCAGGCCGGCCAGCTTGGCGACCTCGATACCGTAGCTCTGGTTGCCGCAGCCCTCGCGGATCTTATGCAGGAAGAGGACATCCTCGCCGCTCTCCTTGACCGCAACGCAGTAATTCTTCACGCCGGGCAGCTGACCCTCCAGACTCGTCAGTTCATGATAATGCGTGGCAAAAAGGGTCTTCGCGCCGACGGTCTTCCTGTCGCTGATGTATTCGACCACCGCCCAGGCGATGGACAGACCGTCATAGGTGGAGGTGCCGCGGCCGATCTCATCCAGGATCAGCAGGCTCTTTGATGTGGCATGACGCAGGATATTCGAGACCTCACTCATCTCCATCATGAAGGTGGAGCGGCCGCCGGCCAGGTCATCCGACGCGCCGACGCGGGTGAAAATGCGGTCTGTGACCGAAATGGACGCGTATTCCGCGGGCAGGAAGGAGCCCGCCTGCGCCATCAGCGTCAAGAGCGCCACCTGGCGCATGTAGGTCGATTTACCGGCCATGTTGGGGCCGGTCAGAATCGCGACGCGCTTGTCGTTCTGGTTCAGATCGGTATCGTTCGCGATGAAATTTCCCTCCGGCAGCATCTTTTCGACGACCGGATGACGTCCCTGACGGATGACGATGGGTCCGCCGGGCTCGGTGATTTCGGGCTTCACATAGCCGCCGCGCGTGGCCGCCTCCGCCAGCGAATGCAGCGCATCCGCCTGCGCGACCAGCTCAGCCGTCCTTTGAATGCGCGCCATGTGCGACGCGACCGTATCGCGGATCTGACAGAAGACCTCGTATTCCAGGGCCTCGTCCTTGTCCTTCGCGCCCAGGAGCGTATCCTCCATCGCCTTCAGCTCTTCGGTGATGAAGCGCTCGCCCGTGGTCAGGGTCTGCTTGCGGATGTAGCGCTCGGGCACCTGCGACAGGCTGCCGCGGCTCACTTCAATGTAATAACCGAACACGCGGTTGTAGCCCACGCGCAGAGTCTTGATGCCGGTCTCTTCCTTTTCGCGCGCCTCCAGCTTCATCAGCCAGCTCTTGCCGTCCACGGCCGCGCTGCGGTACAAATCGACCTGCTCGTTGTAACCGTCCTTGATCAGACCGCCCTCGCGTACGCTGAAGGGCGCATCCTCACTGATGGAGGCGCGCAGCAGCCCGCAGATGTCCTCGAGCGGATCCAGCTCCTCCTCGATCTTCCGCAGCACCGCCGAGCGCGTCTCCGCCAGCAGCTGCTTGATCGCCGGCAGAACCTCGAGCGACGCCGCAAGCGCCAGAAGGTCTCTGGCGTTGGCCGAGCCGTAGCTGATACGGCCCATCAGACGCTCCATATCGTAGATGCCCGACAGAAGCTCCTTGAGCTCCGCCGACAGCATCGGATCGTTCACGAAATCCTCCACCGCATCCAGCCGCTCGCGGATATCCTTCGCGCGAATCAGCGGCTGCTCGATAAAGCGGCGCAGCATGCGGCCGCCCATCGCAGTGCCGGTGTGGTCCAGCACCCAGAGAAGTGTCCCCTTGCGCTCCTTGTCGCGCATGGTCTCGCACAGCTCCAGGTTGCGGCGCGTCGCCGCGTCAAGCACCATGTACTCCTGCAGCGAATAGGTCTTCAGCTGACGGATGTGCGTGAGCTCGCGGCGCTGCGTCTCCTTCAGATAGTCCAGAAGCGATCCTGCCGCGGTGACCGCAAGATCCATCTTTTCCAGGCCCAGTCCGTCCAGTGTGAGCATGCCGAACTGATGCAGGATCAGCTCGCGGCAGCGCTCATATTGGTAATGATAAGCCGGATAGCTGTTGAGGTAGACCGGAAAAAGCTCGGCGATCGCCTCGAAATTGAGGCTCTGCAGACTCCGGATGTCCTCGTTGACCAGCATTTCGGCGGGCTCCAGCTTGGCCAGCTCATCCAGGAGCTTCGACTCCTCCGCAAACTCGGTCGTCCGGAATTCGCCCGTGGTGATGTCCGCTACCGCCAGGCCGATGCAGTCCTCGACGCGGTTCACGGACACGATGTAGTTGTTTTTTCCCTCCGGCATACTGTCCGCGTTCATGCTGGTGCCGGGGGTGACGATGCGTGTGATCTCGCGCTTGACCAGGCCCTTGGCCAGCTTCGGGTCCTCCATCTGATCGCAGATGGCGACCTTATAGCCCTTCAGCACCAGGCGCTGGATATAGTTCTCCGCCGCATGATAGGGCATGCCGCACATGGCGACACGGCCGTCCTCGCCGCAGCTGCGGCCGGTCAGCATCAGATCGAGCTCCTTGGACGCCGTTTCGGCATCTTCAAAATACAGCTCGTAAAAATCGCCGACGCGATAAAAGAGCAGGCAGTCCGGATTTTCGGCCTTGACGGCCCGGTACTGCTCCATCATGGGGGTTAGTTTCATGGGAACCTCGGGGAGAGAAAGATAGAGGATGAGTCGCGAAGCGACTCAGAAAATAGGGAAAAGAGAAGATGGCGCACGGAGCGCGCAGCAAGGGAGTATGAGCAGCAGAGCTGCTCGGGGAGTCAGGGAAATATTGAGTCTTCCCTTTTCTTATTCCCTCGCGCAGCGAAGCTTCTCTTCGCTCACTTCGCCTGTCAGGTAAAACGCAGCGCTTTCGGTGACGGTGACGTTGACGGTGTCGCCGGGACGGTGTCCGCAGGCGCGGAAGTGCACAAGGCTGTTGTTCGGGGCGCGGCCGGTGAGCATTTCGGGGTCGTTCTTACTCCATTCCTCGGCCAGGACGGGGAAGCTGCGGCCGACGAGGGCGGCGTTGTCCTCGGCCTGGATACGTTCGAGCAGCTTCAAGAGCTCATCGAAGTTTGGCTGGGACTCTTCCGGGGGAACCTGGTTCTCCATGCGCGCGGCGGGAGTGCCTTCGCGGCGGGAGTAGATGAAGGTGAAGGCGCCGTTGAAGCGGACGCGGCGGACGACGTCGAGGGTTTCGAGGAAATCCTCGCGGGTTTCGCCCGGGAAGCCGACGATGATGTCGGTGGTGATGGCCATGTCGGGGACGGCAGCGCGCAGCTTTTCGCACAGCTCGAGGTAGCGGGCCTTGTCGTAGTGGCGGTTCATGGCCTTAAGCAGGCGGTCGGAGCCGGACTGCAGGGGCAGGTGGAAGTGCGGCATCAGCTTGGGCTGGCGGGCAAATTCGGCGATGAGCTCGTCGGAGAGGTCCTTCGGGTGGGAGGTCATGAAGCGGACGCGCTCGAGGCCGGGCACGGCGCAGACCTGCTCCAGAAGCTCGGCGAAGCTGACAGGCTCATCCAGATTTTTGCCGTAGGAGTTGACGTTCTGGCCGAGCAGCTGGATCTCCCGGACGCCGCCGGCGACCAGCTCGCGCACCTCGCGCAGGATGTCGTCGGGGCGGCGGCTGCGTTCGCGGCCGCGGACATAGGGGACGATGCAGTAGGTGCAGAAGTTATCGCAGCCGTACATGATGTTCACACAGGCCTTGAAGCTTTGCTTGCGCTCGGTGGGCAGGTCCTCGACGATGTCGCGGTGCTCGGTCCAGAGATCGATGACGCGCTTTTCGCCGCTGAGAAGCCGGTAGAAGAGCTCGGCGAAGCGGTAAAAATTGTAGGTCCCGAAGATGAGATCGACCTGGGGGTAGGACGCGCGGATTTTCTCCACGATGTGAGGCTCCTGCATCATGCAGCCGCAGAGCGCGATCTTCATGTCGGGGCGTTTCTTCTTGTAGCTTTTCAGGTAGCCGAGGCGGCCGAAGACGCGCTGCTCCGCGTTCTCGCGCACGCAGCAGGTATTGTAGAGGACGAGGTCGGCCTCCTCCTCCGCGGGTGAGCTTTCCGCGCCGATCTCGCGCAGGATGCCGATGATTTTTTCGGAGTCGTGGGCGTTCATCTGGCAGCCCAGTGTCGTCACCCAAAAACGGTAAGGCCGCCCTAAACGGGCAGCCTCCGCTTCCATAAGGGGCTTCAGAAGCCCCACAAAATACAGCTGACGCTCGAGCTCATTCTCGGGCACCACGGTTTCCTCGCGCATAAAATCAGTCTCCGAAAATTAATACTGACCGGCCTTCGAAGCCAGGAAGGCCTCGATGAAGGCGTCCAGATCACCGTCCATGACCGCCTGCACCTTGGAGGTTTCCACGTTCGTACGCAGGTCCTTGACCATGGTGTAGGGGCAGAAAACATAGGAGCGGATCTGGCTGCCGAAGCCGTTTTCCCCGACCTCGCCGCGGATCTCGCTGCGCTCCGCGAGCTTCTTTTCGCGCTCGATTTCGAAGAGCTTTACGCGCAGCATGGACATCGCCACGTCCTTGTTCTGGTACTGGGAACGCTCGTTCTGGCACTGCACGACGATGCCGGTCGGGAAGTGCGTGATGCGGATGGCGCTGGAGGTCTTGTTGACCTTCTGACCGCCCGCACCGCTGGAACGGAAGATATCGATACGGATATCGTCCGGATTGATCTTGACGTCGACGGAGTCGTCCAGCTCGGGCATGACCTCGCAGGACGCGAAGGAGGTCTGGCGGCGGCCCGCCGCGTCGAAGGGCGAGATGCGTACCAGACGGTGGATGCCGTGCTCGGAGCGCAGATAACCGTAGGCGTTTTCGCCGGCGACCATGAAGGACACCGATTTGATGCCGGCTTCATCGCCGTCCTGGTAGTCCATAACATCGACCTTGAAGCCCTTCTTCTCTGCCCAGCGCGTATACATGCGGTAAAGCATACTCGTCCAGCCGCAGGCCTCGGTGCCGCCGGCGCCCGCGTGCAGGGTGACGATGGCGTTGTTCGCGTCGAACTCGCCCGTCAACAGCGTCGACAGACGCAGTGCCTCGCGGCGCCCGATGAAATCGTCGAGCTGGGCGCGGATGTCGTCGACCATGGAGCCGTCGTTTTCTTCCTGGGCCATCTCGAGCATTACCTCAGCGTCCTCAAAAGAGGACACCATGTCGGTATATTCTTTGATTTTCTTTTTGCAATTGCCGGCCTCCTGGAGGATTTTCCGGCTGGTATCCGGGTCATCCCAAAAACCGGGCTCGGATACTTTTAAATCCAATTCGTCCACTCTAAGCCTCAGTTTATCGAGGTTAAAGGGACTCACCCAGCTCTGCCAATGATCCGCGATACTTTTCAAGCTCTTGTTTGAACTCGTCAAATTCTAACATTGTGATCATTCCTTTCTGTGAATTGGCGTGCGTAGATAGGGAGTTAGGGATGCGCGCAGGGGCGCAGGGAGTTAGGGAGTTAGGGAGTTAAAGCTTCTTCCCTATTCCTTATTCCTTAGTCCTTATTCACTTTTCTCTATTCTCTATTCTCTCTTTGCTGCGCTCCCTTCGAAGACGCTTGTGCGGTTTCGGCTCCCTACTTCCCGCAGCAGTTCTTATACTTCAGGCCGCTGCCGCAGGGGCAGGGGTCGTTGCGGCCGATCTTCTTCTCAACGCGCTTGACGGGCTTCTTGGCGGCGGAGTTGTCGCCGGCCATGTTGGTGGAAATGTCCTTGGCGTTGGCAACCTCCTTGCGTTCGACCTCCTCATTTTCCATGATGCGGATGGTGTAGAGGCCGCGCAGGGTGTTCTCGAGGATGGAGGCGTTCAGCTCATCGAACATGTCGAAGGCGGCGATGCGGTATTCGTCGAGGGGGTTGCGGTTGGCGAAGGCCTGGAGGCCGATGCCCTGGCGCATCTGGTCCATGATGTCGATGTGGTCCATCCAGAGACGGTCGACGTTCTGGAGGAGGACCATGCGCTCGACCTCGCGCATGCGGTCGGAGCCGATCTCGGCTTCCTTCTTTTCGTAGAGCTCGTGGGCGACGGCTTTGGTCTTGTCCGCGAGGGCCTCGGGCGTGATGGTCTGCTGCTCCTCGGGGGTGATGACGATGCGGCCGAGGGGGATGACGCTGCCGATGCGCTGCGCCAGGCCCTGCAGATCCCATTCGTCGTAGCTCTTGCCGCCGGCGGTGAATTCGGCGGTGTCGTCTTCGATCATGCCGTCCATCATGTTGAGGATCTCGTCCTTCAGGTTTTCGCCCTCGAGGACGCGGCGGCGTTCGGCATAGATGGTTTCGCGCTGCTCGTTCATGACCTGGTCGTAGTCGAGCAGGTGCTTGCGGATGCCGAAGTTGTTTTCTTCGACGCGCTTCTGGGCCTTTTCGATGGCGCCGGTGAAGGTCTTGTCGATGATGGGCTCGTCCTCGGGCCAGGAGAGGGCGTCGAGCATCTTGTTCATGCGTTCGCCGCCGAAGATGCGCATCAGGTCGTCCTCCATGGAGACGTAGAACTGGCTCATGCCGGGGTCGCCCTGACGGCCGGAACGGCCGCGCAGCTGGTTGTCGATGCGGCGGGATTCGTGGCGCTCGGTGCCGATGATCTTGAGGCCGCCCAGCGCGGCGACGCCTTCGCCGAGCTTGATGTCGGTGCCTCGGCCGGCCATGTT
>JAZRWR010000056.1:0-36621 GCA_045599825.1 Bianqueaceae bacterium
GGCACCGCCCACGGGGCCTACAAGCAGAAGCCCAAGCTGGACATCAGACGCCTGGCGGAGATCCGCGCCGCGGTCGATGTCCCCCTGGTGCTTCACGGCGGCTCCGGCCTCTCCGACGATGACTTCCGCAGCACTGTGCGCGAGGGCATCGCCAAGATCAACATCTTCACCGACCTCTGTCTGGCCGGCGAGGCTGCCCTGCGCGACGGCCTGGCGGACGGCCTTTCCTACCTGGACCTGCGCAATAAAAAAGTCGAATATATCAAAAAAGCCGTCATGACCAAAATCCGGCTGTTCGGCTCCGAAGGCGCGGCAAGGTCCTGAGCCCCCTTCTATGATGTGCTTCATAGCTCAGCTATGAAGCACATCATTTTTTTAAAAACTGTTTTTCGTGATAATCACGTTATCCCTTCGGAAAATTTCAGTTCCGCTATTGACAATTGCAGTTTTGCAATATATGATTGTTATGGATCGATTAAAGG
Source organism: Bianqueaceae bacterium (assembly GCA_045599825.1). Classification (GTDB taxonomy): domain Bacteria; phylum Bacillota; class Clostridia; order Lachnospirales; family Bianqueaceae; genus JAZQNF01. Next base: position 483 of record JAZRWR010000056.1, read on the forward strand.
GAGGATAACGATATGTCTTGGAAAGAAAAGGTTTTAGATCTTATGGCTCAAAGGAACATCACACAAAAGGAACTGTCACGGTTAAGTGGCATTACCGAGAGTTCGGTTTCCCGATATTTGCGCAGTGACCAACGCCCGAGATTAGACGTCGTCGTAAATATTGCGAAAGCATTGAATGTTGAAACAACTTATTTGCTTGATGAAGATGGAAGTGCAGACTCTGCTTATAAAACTATTTTGACTGCTGTTGCGCGATACGGAAATGAATTGACAGCAGAAGAAAAGAATAAATTAATTGCGCTTATTCTTGGACAGGTGAATTGATGTATCGAATCGGAAAGAAATACGACGAAGTCGCGAAACTCGTCGGGGACATATATATTGATTATGACTTGAAGGGTTTCCCTGTTGATGTTACTGTTGCGTGCCAAAAACTAGGAGTTGCTCTTGTCCCATATAGCGAATACAGCAATGTGGAAAAGGCGCTTTTACTGAAAAAATCCGAGTCAGGGTTTTATGTGCCGCCAACTGTTGAATCGGCCCCTATGATATTTTACAACAATGATATTTCTGTTGTAGGGTCATGCGGAAATATGAGAAGAAACATTATGCATGAAGTATTTCACTATATTAACGGTGATACACGAGAAGACCCTGATAATGACGATTTAGCAGACTATTTCGGTAAATATTTTCTTGCGCCGATTTCATATCTAATTGCTGCGCAAATTGAAAATCCTAACGAAATTATCGGGAAATTTGAGGTTGATTCCACTATGGCATATTACATAACAAAAAACATCAACAACCGAAAGATGAAATACGGAAACAAGATTTTTGATTATGAAAAGCCCTTACTTCAACATATTCTCGGTGATTTGTACTGCCTATATGTTGATGAATAAAAACCTGGGAGAAAGGATGCGATGCCTATGATTCGGTTATAAGCATGAATAACTGCTACCAACAGTTGCTCATGCACCATAGACCGGTTTCAATTTCAGAGGATGCGAGAGTCCTTCTAACAAGCATGATAACGCTCAAATCCTCTGAAGAATATTATATTTCGGAGGAAAAAATGAAAAACATCACCATGCCCTGTGTCGGGCTTAATGACACAGCCGAAGATTCTTTTCAAGCTTTTTTAGTTGACGGAGCTATTTTCACGCAAAAAGAGGAATATCCAATTCTGCGCGAAGAAATGATTTCGACAAGCGTTCCGAAAAGAATAATGCCTTTCAGTAAGGCGATCACTTTCCAAGGTGATTTGCACGAAACATTCATATGCTTTTTCTCGCCTGATAAGACCTTTGAACGTGTTCGTCGCAATCCGAGAAAGTATATTCACTTTTTTAAACGCACCGCAGGAATTATCGGATTTGATTTCAGTATTCACGACGATATGCCAATAATAAAGCAGAAAGCACAAATCAACGATAATCTATCCCTTACATATTTTTATGGAAAACAAGGTATCCCTATAATTCCGAATTTGCGATGCGGCATTGATGAACTGCTGCCGGAATTTTTGGAAACAATTCCAAAGCACTCTATGGTTGCAATCGGCACTCACGGCTTTTGTAAGAGAATTCGCGAACAATGCGAGTGGTATTGTTTCCTTGAAAGCATTCTCACTGAGCTTGAGCCTTCTACCATCGTAGTATATGGTACGCTCAACGGGAAAATGTTTGATGATCTCAAAGAACGCGCCAATTTTGTCTTCTTCGATCCTTGGATTTCTCAACATTACAAGGAGGGAAAAAAGAATGGCAACTAAAGGTGCAAGCAATCATTACGGAAATGCGCGAGGAGGACGGCAAGGGCATACAACAACGCACATAGGCTTCGCATGGGCAAAATGTTTCAACAAATTTACACTGAAAGCTCACGCTGCAAAGCATGGTCAGCAATATAGTACAGAAGCTTACGCTGCCCATGCCGTGACATTTGCCAACAGGATTGACAGAACAAACCATATTTCGTATGTCCGAAAGAATGGTACAACCGTGAAGTACAGCAAAACAACAAATGAATTTGCTGTTATCGATAAAAACGGTATTGTAACAACGTATTATCATCCTGAAAGAGGTATTTATGAATATTACAAAGATAGGAGAAACCACAGATGAAACATGAATACATACTATGTCCGGTGTGTGGCAAACATAAGTTCCCGATCTGGGAAGATAACGGCACATGCATTTGCCCTCATTGTGGTTGGGCGCACGATTCTCTGAGCGAAGAAGAGCCCTTTGAAACGAGCAGTCATAATGATATAAGCTTAGACAACTATAAGCTTAGATACGCATATTATGTTGAACAAAATCCAAGCTATCACTGGGCAAGGGATCGGTATCCAATAATTCCGCAAATAAAGCCAATGGACTGTCCTGTATGCGGCAAATTCCGGTTTGAGGAACTAACATGGGACGATATCTATTGCGGAGACACTCCCGAAAGCATTTGGTGCAAAGAGTGCGGTTGGCATTATTCCCCGGAACAGGTAATTTATCCCAATATGAAGAGCAAAACAAATCCCATGTCTTTAAATGAATATAGGGCGTGGTATACCAACAAATTGAACGAAAATCCAAACTTCTGCTTTTTTGAAGAAATCGTCGATAGCTACATCCCGGTGCCGCACAAATGCCCTGTGTGTGGGAAGTATGAGTTTAAAGACTATATTTGTCACGATATTTGCCCGTATTGTGGTTGGGAAGACGACGGCTCGGAAAATGATGGTGAGATTGGTGCGAATAACAAAACATTCACCGATTACCAAACCCGCTACAAAAAATATGTTGACGCCAACCTCAGCTACAAATGGGAAAATGACGGGTGTCCGTAAATAAAAAGCCCGTTGAGTGCTACCAACACTCAACGGGCAAGTTTCAAAGGATACGAGAATCCTTCAAACAAGCAACCTAACTATATAGTATTTTCGGCTGTTTGTCAATCGGCGCTTTTTTCTAGCCTAGGTTTGTGTTTCCAAGCCTCGGTCTTTGAACAGCATCGCGTCATCTTCCTATGGTTATGAAAATGAATACCATGCATGCTCCGTCCAAAGCACATCATTCGTATGAGTTGGGCTTAGACATCGCCGAGCCAAAAGAAAGGAAAGACTTTTATGCTTACATGCAACCAGTGCGGCAAAGAGGACAACCGCCTGAAGGCCAACTACTGCAAGTCCTGCGGCAAGGGCTTCACAGACAAAGAACGCGATGATGCCTATGCGCAGACGGTTTACGGCAAGTACGAAAAATTCCAGGAAACCAAATCCTGGCTCACCCTCAGCAAAATCACGGGCAACCGCTTCGTGCGGATCGCCTTTCTCCTGCTCCTGGGCTTTCTTGTGTTTCTGAATGTCCGCTCCGGCGGGACCGGGCTGGCTCTGCGGAACGGAGACGGCTACTCTCTCGCCTACAGCCGGGAAAGCGACGAATACTACGTGCTGAGCGAGCTCGATTCCGTCAGCCTCTCCGTCCGCCTGCCGCAGAAGGCTGCCTCCTGTGTACTCGAGTCCTATGTGAACGGCGAGCTCATCCGGACGCAGCCGCTCACGAAGGATGCCGCCGTTTCGGTGCCGCGCACCTCGGACGGCTATTACGTGCTGCGCGCAAGCCTCGAAAACGGAAGCGTTGAGGAGCTTCTCTTCTTTGTCTGCGAGGAGGTCCGCTCATGAGTGAAGAAAGAAAAATCATTTACTGCCCGGACTGCGGTAAGGAAAACGCCGCCGACGCCGTCCTCTGCCGGGAATGCGGCGAGGCTATCAATCAGGAGGAGCATCTCTTCCGCGACTTTCTGGTCGACCACATCAAGGATGACCTGAAGGGCAAGGTAACCGACAGGCTGTATGACATCGTCAAAAACTGGCTCCTGTCGCATCTGTACGGCACGGTGGCCACCGTCATGGTCATCGCGGCCGTGACAAGCGGCGCCGTGTCCGCCGCCTCGCGGGCCAGCCGCCTGGAGGAAAGACCGGCTGCCATCGCCGAGCTCAGCCTTCTTTCATCGGAGGAGCAGGCCCTGTTCGAGGCCAACCGCGATCACGAAATCTTCAATCCGGAGGAATTCGAAGAGGTCTGGCGTCCCGCAGTGCTGAGCCACAGCCTCCTGACGGAGAAAAACAGCTGCTACGGCTGGGTCATCGTCCGCGACATGGAGTTAAGCGCCAAGGAGCTTTTTGCCGGCTACAGCGAGCTCTACATCGCTCCGGGCGTGACCCTCACGGTAAACGGCACAGTGAAAGAGAAAAAGAGCTTTACGGACTTCTACGTCGCTCCGGGCGCCGCGCTGATCATTAACGGCGATGTCAAGGGCGGAGCCAATATCGCCAATGACGGCACGACCGTGATCAACGGCAATTATGACGCCGGAAGCGGCCTGCTTACCTGCAACCGCGGCAGCTTCACCGTAAACGGCGCACTGACCGGCGCACTGGATTTCTATACCTTCCGCGGCGCCAAGCTCGTCGGAACGGACCAAACGAACGCGGGCATCCACTACTACGATATTGACGCATGGGAGCTCTACCAGGGCGTAACCGGCATGAGCGGCATGTTCGTTGTCGTCGGCAGTCTGCCGTAAATACTCCGCTTCCTATTTTACTTTTCCCCCTTGACCGTCCTCGTTTGAAATGGTACAATCCGCGTAGCAGAAGGAACGATTCCCTGCAAAAGCATTATCTCAGGAGGCATCCCTTGAAAAAGTCTTACGTTTTTGCCGGCGCCAGCGGCCGCGCCATGAACATGTTCCTGGATCCCATGTCCACCGAATTCGCCGATTACTGCGAGCTTCGCGGCATTTACGATATCAATATCGGCCGCGCCGGCTATGTCGGTAAAAAATACAATCTCCCCGTCTTCGAAAGCTTCGATAACATGATCGAGGTCACGAAGCCTGATTATGTCATCGTCACCACCGTTGACGTTTTCCACAGCGACTACATCATCCGCGCCATGGAGCTCGGCTGTGATGTCATCACCGAAAAGCCCATGACCGTTGACGCTGCCCGCGCCCGCGCCATCCTCGAAGCCGAGAAGCGCACCGGCCGCCACGTCACCGTCTCCTTCAACTACCGCTACGCCGGCTTCATGTCCAAGATCAAGGAGCTCATTATGGAAGGCGCTGTAGGCGATATCTTCAGCGTCCATTTCGAATGGCTGCTGGACCGCAACATGGATGTCCTGGCCCACGGCACCAGCTATTTCCGCCGCTGGAACGCCCGCATGAAAAAGTCCGGCGGTCTGCTGGTTCACAAATCCACCCACCACTTCGACCTCGTCAACTGGTGGATCGGCCAGAAGCCCGTCAGTGTCTCCGCCTTCGGCAAGCTGAATCTCTACGGTCTGCCCGGCCGCGAAAAGTACGCGAACGGCATGCACGGCACCAACTGCCGCAGCTGCGAATACACCAAGGAATGCCCCTTCTTCTATGACATCAGCGAGAAGGACCGCGCCCTCTACGCCGACCACGAGGCTCATGACGGCTATCTGAAGGACGGCTGCGTCTACGCCGACGATATCGACATTTACGACACCATGGCCGTCACCGTCCAGTACGACGGCGGCGCCCTGCTCTCCTACAGCCTGAACGCCACCTGCTCCTACGAAGGCTGGCGCATGGTCATCAACGGCAGTAAGGGCCGTCTGGAAGCCTTCCTGCCCGAGACCGGTCCCCTCTTCGATCCCGAAAAGGACATCATCCGCGTCTTCGACCTGAACAACCAGTACACCGAATACGTCGTACCCAAGGGCATCGGCGGACACGGCGGCGGCGATAAGAAGCTGCATCAGATGATGTTCGTGGGCGGCCAGGAGGATCCGCTGGGTCTGGTGGCCGGCAGCGCGGACGGCGCGAAGTCCATCATCATCGGCGCCGCGGCCAACATCTCCATCAAGGAGCACCGCATGGTCGACATCAGCGAGCTGATCGAGCTTCCGTAATAAAAGCCCGGAACTCACGGGTGCAAGCGATACAAACAAATCCCACCAGAGATGGTGGGATTTTTTCTGTTCGCAAAGCCGGATTCGGCGAAGTCACTATCGGGCAATCCGGTCAAAGCTTCACTGCGTATTCAATTAACCGAAAAACTTTCATGATGAAAGCACCCGCCTAATTCCTTGATATTTGAGAAAGGGGCGCTTATACGCCGGCCAGAATATGCCGGTTCCGGAGCTGACTGTCGCCGATGTGATCGTTCACAGAGTAGGCATGCTTTTCAAGGTCGCCGCAGACGGCCTTTGTGAGGCCCGCCTCAGTCAGCTCGCCGATGAGAAGGCCGCAAACTTCCTCGATACGCTCGTATTTCGCCCGAGGATCCGCGGACCCCGACAGATCGGCGCCGAGCAGGCCGCCCAGGAGGGCTGCATATTTTTCGCCGTCCGGCAGCGCACGCAGGGCGCGGAAGCTCCACTTATAATAGGGCAGGTAGGCGTCCCTCAGCAGAAAGACGGCCTTCAGGGAAGCCGTGACGAATTCCCGCAGGCACAGGGCGGCGGCCTCCGGCTCGCCGTGGCTCAGGCAGCGCAGATAATTGTATTGGCCTGACTGCGCCATCAGCAGCAGATTGCCCGCGAGACGCTTGAGGCGGATGTCCTCGGGGAAGTGCGAGAGGCGCTCCCGGATACGACTGAATTCACCGTAGGGATCCGCATAGACGACGCCGTTTGTGGCCTCGGCCAGGGCATATTCGGGCAGACGCAGCCAGGCGTCGGCCGAAAGCTCGCCCGTGGCGCTGCCGACGGCGGCCTCGTAAAATTCCGCCGTGCGCAGGACACCGTTCCGGTTGCCGCCCACCGGCGACATCGGCTGGCGCGAAACGCCCTCATACTCCTTCGGCAGCTTCGCATAGGCGCGCTCCAGCCGGAAGACGCTGCGGCGGTCGACCGTGTCCTCGCCGGGCAGAAAAATGCAGAAGCCGGGTTCAAAGTCATGGTCGCGCGAAACCTCGTCGTCAAAGCCGTAGCGCTCGGAGCCGCTGCCGACGAAGCCGACGGCCAGGTAAGGCAGAAGCTCGGGGAACTGCTCCTCCAGCATGGGGCGGCCATAGCTTTCGTAGTAACCGCGGGATAATTCCTGTCCTTTCATCCCAAAATCCTCTTACTGTGTATTCCGAATGCGGGCAGCCTCCGCCTCCAGCTCAAGCTGGACCGCAAAATAGCCGTGATAGCCGAAGCAGGGCGCGCATTTCTCCAGCACATAGGCATAATAGGCATCGCGCGGCAGACTCTCCTGCTTAAGAAGCGACTCGGCAAGGCCCAGGCAGCGGCCGACCTCGGCCTCCTGAGCCTCCTCTGCCAGACTTTGCGCAGCTAAATCGGCCAGATTGCAATAGCTTATGGCCTGCTCCAGGGCTCCGTTTTCGGCCCGCGCCATGATGACGAGGGCTTTCTGATAATGCTCCCGGGCCTCTTCGAAGAGGCCGAGCTCCGCCTCTGCCAGCGCCTCATTGTTGAACAGACTGCCCAGGCGCGCATCATCGGGCTCCAGCAGACGCTCATAGAGGCCGCGGGCGCGCTCGTAGAGAGGCAAGGCCTCGCCGGCCCGCCCAAAAGCCTTCAGCGCGGTGGCGGCGTTGACCAAGGTGGTACCGCAGGTCACACTCTCTCCGAGCTCCAGCTCATCGATCAGCGCCAGGGCCTCGTCCGCTGCAGCAAGCCCCTGCTCCTCCCAGCCGCACTTGCGGCAAAGGCCGATCATCTCATTCAGAAGGCTCAGCTTTCCGCGTCGGTCGCGGCTCTCGTCGGCCTCCTGCAGCCAGTATTCCAGGTGCGTGCGGGCGGCGGCATAGTGCTCCCCGTTCAGGTGCTCATCCAGCTTCTGCAGGATGCGGCACAAAGGAACGGTATCGATCCTGCCCGGCAGCTCAAAAGGGCAGCAGGGCTCCTCATAATCGCTTTTTTCAAGAGGCTTCATGGTATGTTACTGATTCCGTTCCGATTTCTTCCGTACGTCTCCGTCCATACACGCGTGCCCCGCACGAATTTCGCTTCGATGCGGTCCTTGTCGGCGCGCAGATAGACACTGCGCTCCAGGCGCTCCGCCAGGCTTATCGCCTGCGGATGGGGCTCGGCCTCGTCGTTCAGCACCACGGCGTCCAGCTCGAAGCCGGGCTCGAAGGAGCCCACGCGTCCGAAAAAGCTCCCGCCGGAGAGCGTCGCCAGGTAAAAGGCCTCCGGGAAGGTCAGCGGCCGCGCGCTTTCGTCGATGTAGCGCGTGTAGAGCTTGGATACGGCGATGGCCGCGCGGATCTCGCCGAAGACGGATTCGCTTTCGCCCGCGGCGACATCGGTCCCGAGTCCCACGCGAAGCCCCCGCTCAAGGTAGCGCCGGATGGGTGCGATCCCGCTCTGCAGGTTCATGTTGGATGAGGGGCAGTGCGCCACGAAGACGCCCTGCTGCTGCATCAGCTCCACTTCCTTTTCGGTCGAGTAGATGCAATGCGCCATGACGGTTTTCACGCCGGCGCCGAAGAGGTCGAAGCGCGCGTAGCCCTCGCCGTAGAACTCGCTGTCGGGCATGAGCTCATGCACCAGCTCGACCTCGCCGGGGTTCTCGGAGAGGTGCGACTGGACCGGAATGTTGTAGCTGTGCACGATTTCGCGCAGCTCGCCCAAAAGCTCGTTGGAGCAGCTGGGAATGAAGCGCGGCGTCAGAATGGGCATGGTGCGCTCGTAGCGGCCGGCCGTTTCATTGATCCAGCCGAAGGTGTTGAAGGCGGAGAGGTCCGCCGATTCGTCCAGGATGTTTTCCGGCGCCTGCCGGTCCATATTGACCTTTCCGACGTAGCTGACCAGGCCGGTGGCCTCCATTTCATCCATCAGAAGGACTGTAGCAGGCCGGTGCACCGTCGCGAAAATGCAGGCGCGCGTGGTCGCGGAGCGCCGCATGGCCTCCGCAAACAGGTGGTAGGCCCTGCGCGCATAGTCCGGGTCCGCGTACTTGGCCTCTTCAACGAAGGTATACTTCTGCAGCCAGTCCAGCAGCTCCTCGTCCATATGGATACCGCGGAAGGGGAACTGAGGCGCGTGCAGATGCAGATCGACCATGCCGGGAATGACAAGCCGCCCGCTATAGTCCAAAAGCGGCAGATCCGCGAAGCGTCCGGGCAGGGTGCGGAAAACGCCGGCCGATATGCCGTTCAGACAGACCAGATAGCCGTCCGGGACGCACGCCAGCTCGTTTTGACTGAGACTGTAAACAAGGTCTCCCTTAATGCAGAAATCCACGGCTTACTCGATGGTCAGGATGTCGGCAAAGCCGGTCATCTCCAGGATCGACATGACGCTCTCGCGGACGCTGCGGACGATAAACTCGCGGTCGGCCATCATCTTCTGCGTCAGCAGCAGCACGCGCAGACCCGCGCTCGAAATATATTCCAGCTGCCCGAAATCCAGCACCAGGCGGCTGCACTCGGGCATCAGCTGCTCCAGCTCGGTCTCCAGGGCGGAAGCAGTAGTCGTATCCAGACGGCCCTCCAGGGCCACCACGGTTTCGTTCTCGCTGACAGCGGTTTCAATGTTCATCTTATGTCCTCCTTAAAAGTCAAGAGAATCCACCGTCTGCAGGAGCTCCTCCAGCTGACGGATATAGTAATCAAATTCAAAGCGTCCCCGCTCGGTCTCCAGTCTGTTCTTGCGGACGATGCGGCTGAGCTGGTGGGTGTAGGCGACGACACGGGCCTTATTCTCGACCTCGGTCAGGCGGGCGGCATCGTCGGTGCCCAGATAGGCCGCAAGGGACTTGTCCCAGATGGCCACGGCGGTCTCATAGGGGATGCCGAGGAAATTTGCGATATTGTCGTGGTCGAATTCGCCGTAGCCCTTGTAGGCCAAAAACATCGCTTCAAGCTCATAAACGGGGTGACCCATGCGCAGGGTGTCCATGTCGATCAAAAGGACCTCCCCGCCCTGCATCATAACGTTCTTGATGTGGTAATCGCCGTGCATCATGCGGCCGCAGTCGGGCAGCTCACGGTGAAGCTTGTACAGCTTCTCGTAGAGCGTCTCGGGCACGAAGCCGGAAAGCTTTGACAGCGCCGCGAGAGCGACCTCGTTCTGATTGGTCATTTCGCCGGGCTTCAGCTCGATGGAGTGGATCTTCTTCATGAGGTCCACGTAGAGCTTGACGAATTCATCCAGACGCTCGGGCTCCTCAGCGATCAGCTTGGCAAAGCTCTTGGCGTTCAGGAGCTCGAAAACCGAGCCGTAGCCCTCGCCCACGCGCACGACATCGTAGGGGATGGCCGTGGGGATGCCCATGACAAAGGCCTTGCGGGCGAGCTCTCGCTCATTGTGGATGTCCTCGAGGGAATCCGGGTTCATGTATACCTTGATGATGGTGTCGCTGTCCAGGCGATAGACGCAGCCGTTTGCGCCGCGGCCGATGACCTCGCAGCCCTCGACGCTCATTCTGCGGTAGGCCTTTTCGATGGGCAGCATTTCGACGAAGCCGGTCATGTCGAAGATTTCGTAGACCTCGGAGCTTACGTTGATGACCTTCAGACTCGGCTCATTTTTGCGGAGGCGCAGCACCACGCGCAGGCCGGCGCTGGAGATGTAGGCAAGCTCCTCCGCGTCCACCAGCACACTTTCATATGCAAGACTTGCCCGTGCCTCTTCGATCGCCTGCTCGACGACAGGCGCGGACTGGGAGTCGACGCGTCCCTTCAGCTTCAGGACCAGAACGCCCTCCGATACTTCAGCAGCAAGATATTCTGTGTTCAAGAGTGTGCTCATTTTATTCCTCCTCGCCAAAAACTTTTCGGACCAGGTCCGTATATTCCTCATAAGCCGCGCTGCCTTCCAGCTCGGGCAGGCTGCGGGCGATCGTCCGGTAATACCAGGCGTGCTTCTTCGGGTCATGCTGATGCATGGCGTTCCACAGAAGATCGCCGTGAAGCCGGTATTCGCGGTAGAAAGAGCGCATGTTGGACAGCTTGTCGGCCAGCCAGAGCCGCTTCACGTCCAGATCCTGCGTATGCTGAAGGATCAGAAGGGAATCGGCCTTGCGCTCCATCCAGGTTTCCTCCGGCGGACGGTCGGAGAGCTTGTCCTCGGTTTCGCACTGCACCAGCGCAGACACACGAAGGCCGAAGCGCTCCGCGATTTCCTCCGGGCGGACACCGCAGTCCTCGACGGTGTCATGCAGGAGCCCCGCGATCAGAAGCTCCTCATTGCCGGACAGGGTGCTGAGGATGGCGGCGACCTCCATGGGATGAAGGATGTAGGGCGTGCCGACGATCTTGCGAAGCTGCCCCTTATGGGCTTCCGCCGCGAAGGCCAGCGCCTCATTCAGTTTCTCATACATATTATTCAGCTTTCTTTGTGCTTGTAAAATTTTTCTGCAGCGTCAGAATATTCTGACCGTTCTCAAAGCGGTAGCGGATGAAGTCCATGGTCTTTTTGACCATGAAGATGCCCAGACCGCCCACCTTGCGCTCTTCGGCAGAGAGAGTGATATCGGGGTCGCGGCGCGACAACGGATCGAAGGGCATGCCGTGGTCCGTGAAGCGCAGCGAAACGCCGTCCTCCTCCGGCTGGATGGCCAGCTTCATCGTGCCGGGCTGGCCGGGATAAGCGTAGTGCGCGATGTTGACGAAGATCTCTTCGACCGCGACCGTCAGCGGCATCATGGCCGCAGGCGGCGCGCCGATGGCCTCGAGCTCCTCCTCCGCGAAGGCGATGATATCGTTCAGGCTGGCCTCGTTGGCGGGGAATTCGCGCTCCACCATGCCGGTTTCGCCCATGCGGCGGACATAGTTCAGGATGAGCATCGTGATGTCGTCGAACTGGTCGGCCGCGCCCTGGAAAAGGTCGATGTCGGCCTTCAGGCCGTTCAGGAGCGCGCGTACCTCATCGCCGTAATGGGCGTTCAGATAGCGGCTCAGGCGCTCCTCACCGTACAGCTCCTTCGAAACGGAGGTGGCCTCCGTGACGCCGTCGGTGTAGAGGAAGAGCTGGTCACCGGGCTGCATCAGAATCTCGGACTGGCGGTAGCGGACGCCCTCCAGGCCTGCCAGCACGAAGGCGGGCTTTGAGCGCAGGAAGACGAATTCGCCGTTGTCGCGGCGGATCATGGGCGGGTTGTGGCCCGCATTGACGTAGGTCAGAACGCCCGTTTCGGTGTTCAGAACGCCCAGCCAGGCGGTGACGAAGAGGCCGACCTCGTTGCCCTCGCACAGGGTCTGGTTGACCTTGGTGAAGACCTCGGCGGGAGTACCGCCGGCCTGCATGTGATTCTTGATAAGGGTCTTGGCAATGACCATGAACAGGGCCGCGGGGACGCCCTTGCCGGATACGTCGGCCACGGTCACGACCAGATTGCGGTCGTCCAGCATGTAGAAATCGTAGAAATCGCCGCCGACCTCCTTGGCCGGGTTCATGGTGGCGTAAATATCAAATTCGTTATGCTCGGGGAAGGGAGGGAAGATGGAGGGCAGCATGTGCGCCTGGATATCGTTCGCGATGGAAAGCTCCGCGCCGATGCGGTCCTTCTCCTTCAGCGACTCGACCATCTCGTTGACGCTGTCGGCCATGTCGGAGATTTCGTCATCGGCCTTCACGCGCAGCGGCTCCTCGGGGAAATCGCCCTCGCCGATCTGCTTAAGACGCGCCTTGATGTCCTTGATGGCCTTGACCATGTGGCCCGTGATGATGCTGAGACCGGCCGTCATAAGCGCCAGCGCCGCGATGATCAGAATGACGCCGCGCGTCTTCTGCTCTCGGACCATGCCGGCCATTTCCTCGGTGCTGCGCCCGCAGACGATGACGCCGACGGACTTGCCGGACGTATCACGCAGAAGCTCATAGCGGCAGTAGATGATGACACCGTCCACATTGGCCTCGCCGCAGTAGACACCGTCCTCCGAGTTTTCGAGCTCGTCGGCCACCTGCTTGTCGATGTAGGTGCCCTCCAGGTTTTCGCCGTTGGGACCGGGGGTGTTGCCGGCGGCGCGCAGATAGTGGCCCTGATAGTAGCCGCGGTCCTCCAGGTAGATGAGCTCCTCGTCGTTATAGGTGCGGACGAAGGCATAGAAGAAGGAGCCGGTGACCTCTCCGCAGTGCTCGAAGGGGGCCAGGTTGGCGTGCTCGATGGTGCCGTCACCGATGTTCAGCCCGCCGATTTTCAGCATGCCGTTCTGCTCGGTCCATTCGGCCCCGGTATACTCGCCCAGCTCGTCGCGGATGTAGCGGACATCGCCGGCCAGACGGTCGTTCATCAGGTCACGCTCGACCAGGTTCATGGAATCGCTCAGGAGCCACAGACTGAAAATCATGAGAATAACGCCGGCGATGATAACGGCCAGATTGATTTTAAAGCGGATACTGTGGAAAGGCGAGCGCCTTTCAGACTGCGCCGTGTTCTTCATATCAGACATAAGCTTACCTCAATCGCAGATAGTGTACCTGTATATTTTATTACAAGCTGCGTAAAATTACAAGCACTGCCCGGCTGTATGCCAAGAAAAGGCCCGCCCGGAGACAGTGTGTCAGCGGACAGACCTTCTGATTCTTTTATGCTTTTTTGCCGGCGGCCATGCCGTTGTACTCGTCCAGGAAATCCTCGGCGTACTTCACCATGAAGAGGCCGAGCTCATCGCCCTTGTAGCCGAAGGTCACGGCCAGATTGCCGAAATAGCGGTCAATGACGTAAACGCGCAGCACGAACTTCTTCTCCTCGGTCCAGGCGCCGGTGCACATGCAGCGGTAGGGCTTGCCGTAGGGCTCGCGGATACGAAGGCCGGAGTAATGCGTTTCGGGAAATTCCGTGATGACGTACTTGCCGAGGCCGAAGCGAAGCTCTTTCGGACCGCGGGGCGTCGTGTAGCTCCAGACGCCCTCATCGCCCTCGAAGCGGAGCGTGCTCTCGCCCATTCCCATGCGGTTTTCGCCCAGCTTGTAGCAGACGCCGTTGATCTCATCGGCGAAGGGCACGTGGGCCTCGCCGCTAAGAAGCTCGGGCTTAAGCGCCGCAAGACGCGCCAGAAGCTCGGCCTCGCCCGCGGGATCGGCAGGAATCTCGTCGCTGAGGCGATTGTAGATATTGTAGCGGAAGGCCTCCGCCAGGCAGTTGTAGTCCTGGGGCTGACCCTGCATGTCGGAGGTGAAGACCGCGACCAGCTCCTTGTGGGGCCAGACCATGGCCAGCTGGCCGCCCATGCCCTCGAAGGCATAGCCGTTGTCGAAGATGCGCCAGATCTGATAGCCGTAGCCGTAGCCGCTGAGAGGCGCCGTGTAGCCGAAGACTGCATTGTCGATCTGCTTCTTCTTGGCTTCCTGCAGATACCAGGCGGGCAGCAGCTGCCTGCCCTCGAATTCACCGTCGCGGTCCACGAGGAGCGCAAAGCGGGCTAAATCACGGGTAGTGCACATAACGCCGGAGCCGCCCCACTGGAAGCCCTCCGGGGATTTGACACAGTAGGAATCCGGGCTGAAGCCGATCGCAAGCAGCGCCTTTTCCTTCAGATATTCCAGGAAGGGCTTGCCGGTCAGACGCTCGACCAGAACATCCAGCGTGTAGCTGCCGGAGGTATCGTAGCGGAAGAAGGTGCCCGCAGGATGGTTGGGCTTTTTCTGGAAGAAGGTGGCCAGCCAGTCGGTGTCATCGAAGCCGTAGGTGCTTTCGGAGTGAGGCGTCTCCATGCGCAGCAGATCGCGCACGGTGGCGTCGGCCAGCCAGGGATCGGCCGGGCCGTTCAGCTTGTCCTCGAAGAAGGGCAGCACGCGGCTGTCGAGCGACAGCTTGCCCTCGTCGATCAGCGCGCCGACGGCGGCCGACACGAAGGTCTTGCTGACGGAGTACATGCGGTGCAGATCATCCTTGGTGAAGGGCTGCCAGTAGCCCTCGGCGAAGACCTTGCCGCGGCGGATGAGCACCATTCCGTGCACCATCAGCTTGCGCATGGCGATATCATCGAGGAAGTCAGTCACATAGCGAGGATTTACGCCCACCTCGCAGGGCGTTCCGAACTTAAGAATATCACTCATCGTAAAAAGTTCCTTTCTTTACGGAAGAACGTATTTTTTCGGGCGAAACAAGCATACCACAGGAAAAAGGGAAATGCAAACGGATGCTTGACGACTTCGCCTTTGTAAGGCGGTTTTGCCCTAAAAACATCCCCGAGGGCGCTTGCTCTCGGGGACGGTTCGCATTTATCTGTCTTCGCGGAAGTAGGGGCGGCCCAGGCCTCCGGGCGGCTGAGTCTCGCGGCTCTTTCGCAGGCTGCCGATGATCAGAACCACGATCGTGACGATGTAAGGCAGCATCTGGAAAAGCTGAGGATTGATCTCGATGCCGAAGATGCCGGGCGCGTAGTTGTAGGCCCAGTAGCAAAGGCCGAAGAGGTAGGAGCCCCAGATGGCGCGGTCGCTCTTCCAGTTGGAGAAGATGACCAGCGCAACGGCCAGCCAGCCAACGGCTTCCATGGCGTCAACGGACGCGGTGGACCAGTTGGAGTAGGCAACCTCCATGATGTAGTAGAGGCCGCCGAGGCCGCACAGGCCGCCGCCCAGCAGGGTGGCGATGTAGCGGTAGGCAGGCACGTTCAGGCCGGCGGCATCCGCAGTAGCGGGGTTCTCGCCGACAGCGCGCAGATTCAGACCGACACGGGAGCGGTTCATCACCGCGGCCAGGACGATCGCCAGGACGATGGCCAGGTAGGTCATGAAGCCGTAGGAGAAGAAGAGCTCGCCGACGACGGGCAGCTTGTAGAGCGCGTCAATGCGCTGCGTGAAGGCCGTGTAGGCGTAGTAGGCCTTGATGGACACCGAGCCCGCGGGAATGATGTACAGGCCGAAGAACTTGGCGATGCCGACGCCGAAAATGGTGAGCGCCAGACCCGTAACGTTCTGGTTCGCACGCAGGGTGATCGTCAGGAAGCTGAACAGGAGCGCGGCCAGCACGCCGCCTAAAAAGCTCATCAGCATGACCAGCACGATGCAGACGAGCATGCTCGGATTGGCTGCGTTGACCTCGTAGAGGTAGCCGGTGATGAAGCCGCAGGCACCGCCGATGGCCATGATGCCGGGCGTGCCCAGATTCATATTGCCGCTCTTTTCGGTCAGGGTCTCGCCCATCGCTCCGTAGAGAATGGCCGTGCCGTACATGATGGCCTTTGTAAACCAGGAAGTGAAGATCTCAAGCATCAGGCGGCCTCCTTTCCTTTACGCTTGCGCCAGATCAGCTCGTAGTTGATAAAGAACTCGCTGCCGATGACGAAGAAGAGGATGATGCCGACGACGATGCTGGAGGCGGAGGCGGAGAAGCCGGCGTAGTTGTCGGCGATCAACCGCGTGCCTTTTTCCAGCGCTACGATCAGCACGGAAATAACGATCATGGAGAGGGTATTGAATTTGGCCAGCCAGGCGACGATCAGGGCAGTAAAGCCGTAGCCGCCGGCAGTGGTGGTCGAAATGGTCTGGTCCTGACCGGAAACCGTCAGGAAGCCGCACAGGCCGCAGAGCGCGCCCGAGATCATCATCGTGCGGATGGTGACGCGGGTGACGTTGATGCCGGCGTAGCGGGCGGTGTTGGTAGACTCACCGACGACCGCGATTTCGTAGCCCTGCTTGGTCTTGGTCATGTAGAAGTACATGAGGACGGCCACGATCAGTACAACGAAAAGTCCGATGGTGTAGCGGTGGCCGAGGACCAGCGGAAACCATCCGGCACGGGTCGCCTTGTTGAGCTTGCCGAGGGAGGAAGCGACGCCGCGCCAGCTGTTGTAGAAGTAATCCACGAGGCGCAGGGCGACGTAGTTCATCATCAGGGTGAAGAAGGTCTCGTTCGTGTTGAACTTCGCCTTGAAAATGGCGGGGATGAGGCCCCAGACCATGCCGGCGGCCAGAGAGGCCAGGAGCATCAGGGCGAACAGAACGACGGCGGGCACCTTCGAGCCGAGCTTGACCATGACGATGGCGGTCGCCAGCGCACCGGCCAGCACCTGGCCCTCGCCGCCGATGTTCCAGAAGCGCATGCGGAAGGCGGGCGCCAGCGCGACGGCGATGCAGAGCAGCTTGGCCGCGTAGGCAAGAGTCTCACTGATGTAAAGGCCGTTGCCGAACGCGCCCTTGAACATGGTCGCGTAGAGCTTAACAGGGTTGATGCCGATGACCAGCCAGCAGAAAAGCGCAACGGTCAGCATCGCCAGAAGAACGGCGATCAGGCGGATGGTCAGGGCTTTTTTCGGAGTGACAAAATGCGGGGCAATACGGACGAGGGGTTCTTTTTCGGCAGCTTGCATCGTTTAGTCCTCTCCTTCCAGCTTGGTCATACGCAGGCCAACCTCTTCCTTGGTGACCGTGCGCGCATCCAGGATGCCGTTGACGCGGCCGCCGCACAGAACCAGCACGCGGTCGCAGAGCTCCAGGAGCACATCGAGGTCCTCGCCGACGTAGATGACGGCGACGCCCTTTTCCTTCTGCTCGTTGAGCAGATTGTAAATCGTATAAGAGGTGTTGATGTCCAGGCCGCGGACGGCGTAGGCGGTCATCAGCACGGTGGGCGCCGCGGCGATTTCACGGCCGACCAGCACCTTCTGCACGTTGCCGCCGGACAGACGGCTGACGGGGGTCTCCAGCGAGGGGGTGACAACGCCCAGGCGTTCGCGGATATCGGAGGCCAGGTCATGCGGCTCCTTGCGGTCCGCGAAGATTCCGTGTCCCCGGCGATAGCTGCGCAGCATCATGTTTTCGGTCATGTCCATGGCGCCGACCAGGCCCATGCCCAGGCGGTCCTCGGGGACGAAGGAGAGCTTGACGCCCAGCTGCGAGATTTCAGCGGGGGTCCGGCCGACCAGCTCCTCGGGCGTGCCGCTTTCGGGAGCGGTGTAGCAGATGGAGCCGCAGTCAACAGGCTGCAGGCCGGCGATGGCTTCCAGAAGCTCCTTCTGGCCGCTGCCCGCGATGCCCGCAATGCCCAGGATCTCGCCGCTCTCGGCGGTGAAGCTGATGTCGTGCAGGACCTCCAGGCCCTCTGCGTTGTGGCAGGACACATTCTTGACCTCCAGACGGCGCACGCAGTCGTGAGGCTCGGTACGGTCGATGTTCAGGACCACCTTTTCGCCGACCATCATCTCGGTCAGAAGCGATACGTTGGCCTCGGAGGTTTTGACCTCGCCGATGTAGCGGCCCTTGCGCAGAACGGCCACGCGGTCGGAGAGCTCCAGCACCTCGTTCAGTTTATGGGTAATGATGATGACGCACTTTCCGTCGTCGCGCATGGCGCGGAGGACGTCGAAGAGGCGCTCTGTTTCCTGAGGCGTCAGAACGGCGGTCGGCTCATCCAGAATCAGGATGCTGGCGCCGCGGTAGAGGACCTTGACGATCTCAAGGGTCTGCTTCTGGGAAACCGTCATGTTGTAGACTTTTTCATTGGGGTCGAGCTCAAAGCCGTATTTGCTGCAGATTTCCTGCACGCGCGCGGCGATGGCTTTGCGGTCGAGGCGACCCTCCTCCTTCAGGCCGAGCACGACGTTTTCGGCGGCCGTGAAGACATCTACCAGCTTAAAGTGCTGGTGGATCATACCGATGCCGTACTGATAGGCATCCTTGGGCGAGCGAATCAGGACCTCCTCGCCGTTGACGAAAATTCTGCCCTCATCGGGGTAGTAGATACCGGAGATCATATTCATGAGCGTGGTCTTGCCGCTGCCGTTTTCGCCGAGCAGCGAGAGGATCTCGCCATGATAGCATTCCAGACTGACGTGGTCGTTGGCCAGCACCTTGGTGCCGAAGCGTTTCGTCAGATTTTCTAGCCGAATGGCCGGTGTCTGTTCCATAAATCCCTCAAAAACAAATAAAAATGACGTGTCTAATAAAGACTTTAAGGGAAACCGGGATTGCTCCCGGCTTCCCTTTCAGAAAGTTCAAAAGCGAAAATTATTTATCAGCAGCGGTCTCGATGATGCCGTCGATGCGGAGGCTGAAGTAGGGAGCCGCACGGAAAGCGGATTCGTCGAAGAAGGTAACGCCGTTAACGGTCTTGATGGCTTCAACGGGAGTGCCCTCGTAGACGCAGACACCGCCGGCGGACCAGTCATAGTAGGAGGGATCGATCATGCAGGTGGTAACCTTCTGGCCGCCTACGGTGAACTTGCTGGTGTCGAATACATGCAGGGTGCCGGCCTTGATGGCGGCTTCAACCTCAGCGACCTTTTCGGCGGTGCCGGCGGCAACGTTCTTGCCCAGCTCGGTCAGCTTAACGGCATCGGCGGAGTAGCCTTCAGCCCAGTCAGCGGGAATCTGCTTGTTGTTCTTCCAGGCGGTGAACAGAGCGGTGTAGTATACGGACCAGTCATTGGAAGCAGAGGTCAGCGCAACGGTGGGAGCGTCGCCGAGCATGGAGACGTTGTAGCCGATGCTGTAGCAGACGGTGCCGTTCTTGTTGGCCTTCTCAACAGCGGAGGGGGCGCCGGCGGAGTCAGCGTGCTGGCCGATGATGCAGCAGCCGGTGCTCATCAGGTACTCGGCGGCAGCGGCTTCCTTTTCGAAATCGAACCAGGAGTCGGTGTACTTAACTTCCATGGTGACATTGGGAACGATGGACTGGATGCCCAGGAAGAAGGCGGTGTAGCCGGAAACGACCTCAGCATAGTTGAAGGCGCCGACGTAGCCGATCTTGACGTTGCTGCCGTTGTAGTTCTTGTCGGTCAGCAGATTGTTGTTGATCATTTCCTGAAGCTTGAGACCGGCAACGACACCGGAGACGTAGCGGGATTCATATACATCGGTAAAAGCGTTGAAGAAGTTCTTCAGGCCGGTCAGCGCGGCATAGTCACCGGTCATGGAAACGAAGTCAATGTTGGGATATTCCTCAGCGACCTCGACCATGAAATCCTGGTGGCCGTAGGAGTTGGAGATGATCAGGGTGCAGCCCTGAGAAATCAGTTCCTTGGCAGCGGTAGAGCAGGCGGCGTCCTCACCGATTCTCTTCTTTTCAACGAGCTTGTCGGACAGACCAAGCGCCTCGGCGGCGGCGTAGATGCCGTCCATGTGGGCCTTGGTGTAACCTTCGGTTTCATCACCGATGTAGATAATACCAATCTTCTCGTCGCTGCTCTTGCAGGCAGTCAGACCGACGAAGCAGCTCAGGCTGAGAATAACAGCGAGAACCAGAGCTAAAGCTTTCTTCATTACAATTCCCTCCAAAAAATCTTTTTATAACAGGCAGACGGGCTGCCGGTTAAACGTGTTATTCGCCGACGAAGCGGATGCCCGTTTCGGCGTCCATCGAGGCGACGCGCGCCAGGGATTCTACCCGAACGCCCCTCTCCTCCAGCAGGGCGCGGCCCTTCTGGTAGGATTTTTCGACCATGATGCCGATGCCTGCTACCGTGGCGCCGGCCTGGGCAACAACATCCATCAGGCCCAGCATGGCCTGGCCGTTGGCCAGAAAGTCATCGATCAGGAGCACATTTTCTCCTGCGTGAAGGAATTCCTTCGAAATGATGACCTTGTTGACGGTGCCGTGGGTGAAGGAAACAACATCCGCCGAGTAAACATTTTCGTTGTCGATGTTCTTGCTCTTGGCCTTCTTGGCAAAGACCAGCGGAACACCGAAGGAAAGCGCGACCATGATGGCGATGGCGATGCCGGAGGCCTCCACGGTCAGGACCTTGTCGATTTTCCGGTCACCGTAAAGACGGTGGAATTCTTCGGCCAGCGCCTGCATGAGCGCCGGATCGATCTGATGATTCAGGAAGCTGTCTACGCGCAGGATATTGCCTTCACATACCTTGCCGTCCCGGCGGATACGATCTTCCAGCAGTTTCATGAGCAGTCCTCTTTTCAGTACGGGAAAAATAAAAACGGAAGCTTACGCAAAAGCCTCCGATACAATTCACGCAAAACGCAAAAAGACGGCAGCAGCCGTCTCCTTCACGAATATGCAAGCGGGACGGTTTTCCGACAGGCCGGAAGCGTTCCGCTGTATCGATAGTCGGGTCATTTACGGCAACCCGGTAGAGACTTCAAAACCATATCATTTGAGATATATCGAAAGAATTTGAAATTGTAATTTAATTATAAGTGGATACTCGCGGAATGTCAACGAACAAACCTCCCGTATTTCCGCAGCCTGTTTGCACATCTTTTGTGAAAATGTCACAAAAGCCCGCAAACCCGCATCAATAAAGGCTTTTGCGCTTTAAAGCGACGAAAATTCATACTCCGCAAAACGGTAAAAATGCTTCCCGGCGCGCAGAACCGGAGAGGGAAAATCACTGCGGTTCGGACTGTTCGGAAAGAACTCCGGCTCGATGGCCAGACCCGAAAAAGGCGTGTGCGGATCGCTCAGACCGTCACCGGTGTACAGCTGCAGCGCGGGGAAATCGGTAGTCAGCGTCATGCGGATACCGCCCGCCTCCGCCACCAGCGCAGGCATTTCGCCGCCGGCCGCCTCCTCCTGCAGGATGAAGCAGTGATCGAAGGAGGTCCCCACGGGGCGCAGCTCGCGGAAGTCGAAATCGCCTTTCACGCGGCAGCGCTTCTTCGGAATCAGCTCCCGGTCGACGCTCAGGTATTCATCCGCGGCGATGCGGAGCTCGGTCTCGCGCGCATCGGCAAGCTGACCGGGATTGAAGTAGATATGCGAGGCGGGTGCGAATACGGTGTCGGCGTCGGTATCGCCCTCGAAATCGATGCGCAGGGTGCTGCCGTCAAGGGTGTAGGTGACCGCGGCAGTCAGATTGCCGGGGTAGCCGTTTTCACCCGCCGGCGAAAAATAGCTGAAGCGAACGGCGGACGAGCCCAGCGCCTTGGCTGTCCAGCGCTTGGTGTTAAAGGCCGCAGGCCCCCCGTGCAGCTGGTTCCTGTGCTCATTGGCCGGCAGCTGATAGCGGCGGCCGTTCAGCTCAAAGCAAGCCCCGGCGATGCGGTTCGCGAAGCGCCCGCAGATACCGCCCATATAGGACGAGTGGTTCAGGTACTCCTCCGGCCGCGCATAGCCCAGAATAACAGGCCGGCCCAGGTAGGACAGCGACAGGCAGGCCGCGCCCAGCGTGCTGAGCTCCGCCTTCAGGCTCTTGCCGGACAGGATATATTTCTCATAATCGCCAAAGGCTTCTTTCTTGACCATAGGCTTCTCTCCTCACATGCATACTACCTAAAAGGATACCACGAAAAACGCCTTTCGCCAACCGTTTTTTTCGAGATTTTCAGCACACAAAAGCCGCCGCCGAAAAGGACACGGACGTCCGCCCGGCGACGGCTGATCGGTTAAAAAACTTACTGACGGCGGGCCTCGGCGACCTCCCGGATGGCGTCCACCATCTGCTGGTAGCCCGTGCAGCGGCAGAGATTGCCGCTCAGACCGCGGCGGATCTCCTCCTCCGTCGGATCCGGATGAAGCTTAAGAAGCGCCTCCGCGGAGACGATCATGCCGGGGCTGCAGAAGCCGCACTGAATGGCACCGTGGCGGATAAAGGCCGCCTGGATTTCAGAGAGCTCGCCATCGCAGGCGATGCCCTCGATGGTCAGAATTTCGGCGCCCTCCGCGAGGAGCGCGGGATAGAGGCAGCTGTTGACGGTTTTGCCGTTGACCATGACCGTGCAGGCGCCGCAGTCGCCCTCGCCGCAGCCCTCCTTCGTGCCGGTAAGGCCCAGGGTATCACGAAGAAAATGCAGGAGGTTCATGTCTTCCTCGATGTATTCAGAGACGGGACGACCGTTGACAGAACAGGTTAGAGTTTTCATAGAAAGCCTTTCTGGGCGAAAACGCGAAGCGTTTTCGAGGAGGTATGCGCAGCGAAGCTGCGAAGGGAGGAAGGGACGCGCAGCGAAGCTGCGCAGGGAGGAACGAACGCGCAGCGAAGCTGCGCAGGGAGAAAGGGACGCGCAGCGAAGCTGCGAAGGGAGGAACGAACGCGCAGCAAAGCTGCGCAGGGAGAAAGGGACGCGCAGCGAAGCTGCGAAGGGAAGAACGAACGCGCAGCAAAGCTGCACAGGAAGAAAGGGAAGGAAGAGGAAATAGCGAAAATCTCCCTAACTCCCTACCTCCCTAACTCCCTAACTCCCTACCTCCCTACCTCATTTCGTCATGTCTTCGAGCAGGTTTGCGCTGACGGTGCGGCGGTAACTTGCGGTGGCCCAGCGGTCGTCGATGGGGCAGATCTCCTCCTGCAGCGCGGCCTGCGCGGCGGCGAGGTCAGGGGTTCCGGACAAGAGCTCCGAGGTTTTGGCGCAGTAGACGGGACGCGGGGCGGCGGCGCCGACGGCGACATCGGTGCGATCGCCGCAGCGGAAGACGGCCATATTCAGGCAGGATACGGACAGGGCGCTGCGGGCTCCGACCTTGCGGAAGGATGAGCGGCTGCCGTCGGGGCAGTCGACGGACACAGAGACGATGATATGGTCGTCCGGGAGCACGTGGCGGAAGCGTCCGAGGAAGAAGTCCCGCAGGGGGACGGTGTACATGTCGGAATTGTCGGCGTCGTCGGTGTTTCCGTAGACGTTCAGGCGGGCGTTCATGGCGAGGAGCGGGGTAGCGCAGTCGGAGGAGGGAGAGGCGGAGGCAAGGTTGCCGCCGAGGGTGGCGCGGTTGCGGATCTGGGGACCGCCGACTTCGCGGGCGGCCTCCCAAAGGGCGCGGGCGGCGTTTTTGACAAGCTCGCTCTCCTCGATTTCGTCCATGGTGACGTAGGCGCCGACGGTCAGGACGCCGTTTTCGAAGCGGATGCCGCGCAGCTCGGGGATGCGGTCGAGGCTGATGAGGTCAGTTCCGATGTCCTTGCCTTTATGGTAGTTGACCAGGGTGACGGTGCCGCCGGCCAGATAGCGGCCGCTGGTCGACAGCTGGATCAGGGATGCTTCGGCCAGGCTCTGGGGACGGTAGAGATTGTAGCTCATGCCTGCTCCTTTCTCGGCAGCGCCGCGAGGATTTCTTCCCGGTTGATGGGCAGTTTACGGATATTCAGGCCGGGGCACAGCTGGCGCAGGGCGGCGGCGACGGCGGGGCTCAGGGGGATGGTGGCGGGTTCGGCGGTGCCTTTGGCGCCGAAGGGGCCGCTTTCTTCGCAGAAATCGACGTTTTCGTTGCGCATGCGCGGGGCGTCGAGGGCGGTGGAAAGGATATAGCTGTCATAGCCGTCCTCGAGGGTGCGGCCGTTCCGGCAGCGGACCTGCTCGGACAGAGTGTAGCCGGTGGACATGGCGATGCCGCCGTAGATCTGTCCGGCCATCATGGTAGGATTGATGATGCGTCCGGCTTCGGTGACGTTCATGACATCAAGCAGCCTGACAGCGCCGGTGACGGGGTCGACGCGCAGCTTGACGAGCTGGGCGATGAAGGCAAAGATGGAGTGGACGCCGTCGTTGGTGGGGATCTCGGGGAAGTTGAAGGTGGCCTTGGCGTAGTTTCTGCCGGCCAGGATCTCCTTCGCGGCCATCAGGATGGCGTTGCCGCAGACGTAGGTAGAACGGCTGGCAGCGGTGGAGCCGCAGCCGACGGTGGTGTCGGAGTCGCCCATGAAGAGGTGGATGCGGTCCGGCGTGACGCCCAGGGCATCCGCGGCCATCATCACGTTGGCGGTGGCGCCGCCCTGGCCCAGATCGACCAGGCCGATGCGGACATTGAAGCTCTCGTCCTCCAGGCGCTCGATCTCGCAGACGGCGCAGTCGGGGACGCCCTTGCCCATGCCGCTGGACATAAGGCCCGCTGCCAGGCCGTAGCCGCAGCCGGGCTCGGGGTTCTCGTTCATTTCGCGGTAGAGCTCGCTTTTTTCCAGAAGGTCGAGCATTTCCTCGAAGCCGACGGAGTACTCCATCACGCTTCCCATGGCGCTGGCCTGTCCGCGGTGGATGGCATTCCGGCGGCGGATTTCCAGCTGGTTCAGACCCAGCTGCTCGGCCGCGCGGTTGACCAGGGTCTCGACGGCGATGGCGCTTTGCGGGGCGCCGAAGCCGCGGAAGGCCGAGGCCGGCGTGTGGTTGGTGTAGGCCAGCCAGCCGTCCAGGGCGACGTTGGGAATATAGTAGGGGCCGGTCATGTGCTCGGTGCCGAGCTCCAGCACCGCGGGACCCAGCACCGCGTAGGCGCCGGTATCCATCCACATTTTGCCCTCGAAGGCCAGGATCTTACCGTCCTTGTCGAAGCCCATGCGGGCCCATACGCGGGCGCTGTGACGCTTGAGCCCGTAACGGATGTTCTCCTCGCGCGTGAAAATGTACTGCGCGGGACGGCGGGTGAAATGGGTAACGACCGCCGGATAGATCTGCGCCGTGTTGCCGTCCTTTCCGCCGAAGGCGCCGCCGACGGTCGCCGCTCTGGAGGCGATGCTTTCCTCAGGAAGGCCCAGTACGGACGCGATCATCGAGCGGTCCGCGAAGGCGTTCTGCGTGGAGGAAATGAGTGCCAGGCGGCCCTGCTCGTCGATGCGGGTAAAGGCGGACTCGGGCTCCAGAAAGGCGTGCGACTGGACGGGCATTTCGTAGCTGTCCTCCAGAATGAGGCTGCAGTCGGCGAAGGCCGCTCCGGGATCACCCTTCAGGCTGTGGAAGCGGCTGCAGAGGTTGCCCTTTTCGAAGACACGGGGCGCGTCCTCCTCGAGGGCGGCCTGCATGTCATCGACGACGGGCAGGGGATCGCAGACAAGCTCGATGCTCGCGGCGAAGGCCTCGGCCTCCTCGCGCGTTCCGGCAGCGACGATGGCGAAGGGCTCGCCGGCAAAGCGGATTTTTTCTTCCGCCAGCACAGGCTGGTCGTTCATGATGGAGGGCAGCAGATTGCTTTTCAGGTCTTTGGCGGTGAAGCAGAAGACGCCTTCGGGAAGGTCCGGGATCTCAATGCTGCGGATGAGCGCGTGGGGCGTTTTGGCGCGTGCCAGCGCGACGCGCAGCATGCCGGGGGCCGAATAATCTGCGGTGTAAAGCGCGCGGCCGGTGGCTTTATCAGGGGCGTCCACACGGGCCATGCTGGTTCCGACTATCGACATGATACTGTTCCTTTCAAGCTTTTTTCAGGGCAAAATAGACTTTTTCGGGGGTGGCGGGTAGGCTCCGGATATCCGCGCCGACAGCGTTACGGATGGCCGAAACAATGGCGGGCGAGGGAGTGTTGATGACGACCTCGCCGATGCTCTTCGCACCGAAGGGGCCGGAGGGCTCGCTGCTTTCCTCAAAGGCAATGCGGATTTGCGGCAGGTCGGGACGCGCGGGGATCTTGTAGTCCATGAAGCTGTCCGTAAGCATGCGGCCGGAGGGAGCGGTCTGCGGGTTCTCGTAGAGAGCCATGCCGGCGCCCTGCGCGAAGCCGCCCTCGGCCTGCACCAGCGCCAGCGCCTTGTTGACAACGGTGCCGCAGTCGACGACGCCGACCAGGTCACAAAGCGTGACCTTGCCGGTTTCGGTGTCGACCTCGACCTCGGCGAAGCCGGCCACGAAGGGCGGCGGCGAGGTGGTGCCGCAGAAGGAGCCGGTGCCGATGAGCTGGCTGTGATGGCCGTTCACGCTGGTAAAGCCGAGCGTGCGGAGGTCAAGCGTCCGGTCGCCGGCGGTGAAGCCGAGGCCGTCAAAGTCGAGAGCCTCCGCCGGAACGCCCAGGATATCGGCCGCGGCGCGTTTCATTTCGGAAAGGAGTGCTTCGGCGGCGCGCTTGACGGCGTTGCCGGTGACGTAGGTGGTGGAAGAGGCGTAGGCGCCTTTATCGTAGGGAGAGGAGGAGGTGTCGACGCCGGAGACGGCGATGCGGTCGATGTCGCAGTTGAGGACCTCCACCGCGATCTGCGAAAGGATGGTGTCACTGCCGGTGCCGATATCGGACGCGCCGAGCTTGAGGGTGTAGAAGCCCTCGTCCTCGAGGGTGATGGCGGCGTTGCAGGTTTCGAGGTTGCTGAGGCCCGAGCCCTGCATGGTAATGGCCATGCCGGCGCCGCGGTAGCGGTGGGGTCCGACCTTGCGGGCGAAGGGCGCGGCAGCCGCTTTTTCGTCCCAGCCGAAGAGTGCGCGGCCGGTCTCGATGCAGCGGTCCAGCGAGCAGCTCATCAGCGGCTCGTTATAGTAGGCAGGCATGCGCTCGCCGACCTTCGGCAGGTTCTTAAGGCGCAGCGCGGAGGGATCCATGCCCAGGCGCTCGGCCAGCTTGTTGACGGTGCTTTCGACGGCGAAGCAGCCCTGCGTGGCTCCGAAGCCGCGGAAGGCGCCGCCGGGAACGTGGTTGGTGTAGACGACGCGGCCCGTGTAGCGCCAGGCCTTTGCCTTCGCGTACAGGGGCAGGGTTTTGTGGCCGGACAGGCCGACGACATTGACGGAATGCTCGCCGTAGGCGCCGGCGTCCTCCAGGCTGTCCACCCAGAGAGCGCGCACGGTGCCGTCCGTTTCGGCGCCCAGGCGGACGCGGATACGGAAGGCGTGGCGGGTGTTGCCGCAGGCGAAGCTCTCGTGCCGGGTCATTTTGTAGTAGGCGGGGCGGCCCGTCAGCTTCGTCACGATGGCCGGATACAGCTCGCAGACCAAAGACTGCTTGGCGCCGAAGCCGCCGCCGATGCGAGGCTTGATGACGCGGACCTCGCGGTGCGAGATCCCCAGGGCGGTCGCCACGACGCGGCGCACATGGAAGGGCACCTGGGTGCTGCCGATCAGGGTCAGGCAGCCGTGCTCGTCCATGTAGCTGTAGGTGCGGAAGGTCTCCATCATCGACTGCTGCGTGGGCGCGGTGTAGTAGACCTCGTCCAGCTTGACCGGTGAGGCCTCGTATTCGGCTTCAAAATCGCCGCCCTCGTCCAGCTGAGAGGACAGGAGGTTGTGAGAGAGGTCTCCGCCGACATCCATCTGGAAGAGAAAATCGTCCTCGGGGTGAACGACGGAGGGGCTTTCCTCGGCGTGCTCAAAGTCCAGGACGGGCGTGAGCTTTTCGTACTCGACCTTGAGGCGCGAGACGGCCAGCTCGGCCGCGGCCTCGGTCTTCGCCGCGACGATGGCGACGGGGTCGCCGACGTAGCGCACGAGATTTTCCAGTATATAGCGGTCCTGAGGATTATTTCCCGGGAAATTTTCGCCGGCGTAGCTGTGGCGGATCTTCGGGACATCCTCGTAGCTCAGGACACAGATGACATCCGGGTCGGACAGCGCCTCGCTCTTATCCACGGAGAGGATGCGGGCGAAGGCGTGGGGACTCCGGAGCAGCTTGACGCAGAGCGCATCGGGGCGGACATAGTCCTCGGTGTAGACCGCGCCGCCGCCCATGATGGCGAAGGCGTCCTTTTTGACGCGGGCCTGATTGACGGTTTTCAGTTCACTCATTGTCCGGCCCTCTTTTCGTATACGCGGCGGATGGCGCGCTGCTGGGACATGTAACCGGTGCAGCGGCAGAGATTGCCCTCCAGATAGGCCTTGATCTCGTCATCCGAGGGGTTTTTGAGCTCGCGGAGCATGGCCAGGGCGCACATGATGAAGCCGGGGCTGCAGAAGCCGCACTGGTCCGCGCCCTCCTCCGCCAGGGCCTGCATCAGCTCCTGCGCTTCGGGACCGACGCCCTCGACGGTGGTGATCCGCTTCCCGGCGGCACGGGCGGCCGGGTAGGAGCAGGAGAGCACCGGGGCCTCGTCGACCCAGACGGTGCAGATGCCGCAGTTGGCGGTATCGCAGCCGCTGCGGACGCTGTGGATGCCGGCGGCGCGCAGGGCGGCAAGAAGCGAAGCGGCCGGGTCCAGCTCAAGCCGTTCGGGACGGCCGTTCAGGATAAATTCGACTTTCATTCTGTGACCTCCTTCAGCTGTTCCAGGCAGCGCCCCAGAAGCACCGGCGCCATTTCGCGGCGGTACTCGGCGGATGCGCGCAGATTCGAGCCGTAGCTGAGCGCTGCCACGGCCTCGAAGGCTTTGGCAAGGTCTCCCGCGGAAAGCGCCGCCTCTGCCTCAGGGCAGCGCACGCTTCCCGCCGGACGGGCGTCCACAGTCACGCGGAAGCTTCCGTCGGGCAGCTTCGCCGTGCACAGGTTCAGTAAACCGAAATCGGTGGCCGTGTTTCGCAGCGTCTGAACGGCTGCCATGCGGCCATCGTCGGGAATATACAGATACAGTAAAAGATCGCGGCCGGCGGGCTTTTTCAGGAAGCTCTCGAGGCTCATCCGACCGGCGCCGAAAAGCTCGACCTCGGCGTCGAGGGCCAGCAGGACGGGGATGACGTCCGAGAAGGCAAGCTTTCCGAAAACAGTGCCGCCCAGCGTTGCCATGCGGCGGAACTGCACGCCCACCACGGGCCGTACGCAGGCGCCAAGCGCCCCGCCGAAGCGTTCCCGAAGCAGCGGCTCGGTCTCCAGCTGCCGGAACGAAACCTCTGCCCCAAAACGCACAAAACCGTCGCGGACGGATATTTCATCCAGTCCGAGACGGGTCAAGTCAATCAAAGTGTCATAGGCCTTATGGCCCATGCGCATCCACAAACCGCCGCCGATGATGCCGTTGTCCGGACTTTCCATCAGCTTAGCGTAGGCCTGCTCCGCCATTTCGGCCAGCAGGTACTCTTTTGCCTGATACATAGCGGCTCCTTTAACTTATTCCGAAATGTCGTAGTACCAATCTAAAGAATAAGGGATATCCTCGAATTTTGCAAGATAGCTTCCGTCCAAAAATTCCTCCCAGTCCTCAATAAACCAGTCGCCGTTCTCGTAGACGATCCGCACAGTGTAGGTCATGCCGATGATGCGTGCCGCCTGCGTATAGACGCAGCTGCCGCTTTTCCCGTCCGGATCCAGGGTCACGACCGGATCGTAGAAAAACAGGGGCGTGATGTAGGGGTAGGAGCGTTCTTTGACAAAGGCCTCCACGAAGGCTTCCTCGCTCATGCGGGCGCGGAAGTCTTCGGTCATAAAGGCGTAGATCAGCTCAGGCGTGCGGAAATCGTAATCCACCGCGTGCGCGTATGCCTCCAGGCGCGCCAGGGCGCGGGCCTCCGTACGCGGATGCGCGCAGGCGGCCGTAAAAAGGAGCATCAGCACGAGCAGAAGCACGCGCAGATGCACGCGCTGATGCACGCGCTGATGCACGGCAAGAAAAGCAAACAGACGTTTCATCGTTTTTCTCTCGCGTCTCTTGAATACGGAATCGTGTAGGCGCTGGGGAACTCAGCCTTTTTAGAAGCGATAACGAGCGCCACGATGGTCATCGCGTAAGGCAGCATCAGAAGGATCTGGCTGGGAATGCCGACGCCCTGTGCCTGCAGACGCAGCTGCAGCGACTGGGCAAGACCGAAGAGCAGCGCACCCAGCATGGCGCGGCCCGGCATAAAGCGGGCGAAGATGACGACGGAAACCGCAATGAAGCCGAAGCCGCCGATAACCTTCTCCGTAAAGGTATTCAGGTAGGCGATGGTCATGAACGCGCCGCCGGCTGCCGCATAGGCGCCGCCGATCAGAACGGCCGCGTAGCGCACGCCCTTGACGTTCACGCCCTTGGAATCCGCCGCTCGGGGGTGCTCACCCACGGCCTTGATCTTCAGACCGAAGGGCGTCTTTTCCAGGATAAACCAGGTGACCGGGACCAGCAGATAGGTCAGGTAGACCAACAGATTGTGCTTGAAAAGGATCGGTCCCACGAAGGGGATGTCGGAAAGGAGCGGGATCTCCAGCGTCGCAAAGGGAGTGATGCTGGGCGGCAGCGAACGGATACCGAAGATGACGCGGTACAGAAAGGCCGCGAGGCCGCTCGCCAGGATGTTCATGCCGATGCCGGCGACGACCTGGTTGGCCATCATCGTGACGGAAAGCCAGGCCATGAGAAGGCTGTATACAGTGCCGACCAGGATGCCGATCAGAAGACCCAGCCACAGCGAGCCGGTCAGCGAGGTCGCGGCGAAGGCGCCGAGCGCGCCCAGAAGCATGGTGCCCTCCACGCCCAGGTTCAGAATGCCGGAGCGCTGCGTGTAGAGCTGGCCGAGGGCCGGGAGCAGAATGGGCGTCGCCAGACGCACCGTGCCGGCCAGAAGACTGATGAAGAAGGTTGTGGTCAGAATATTGTTAAGCATGCGCTTTCCCTCCCTTCTCCTTTTGGGAATCGGAGGCGTTCCTGCGCCGTTTTCCGGCGAAAAGACGGTCCTTGGCGATGACCAGGATGATAATGAGGCCCTGCATAACATTCACGACCGAATAAGGCACCTCGGTCATGCGCTGCATGCTGGCGCCGCCGCACAGAAGGATGGAGAAGAAGCCGGCGGCCAGGAGAATGCCGGGCACCTGCAGGGAGCCCAGAAGCGCGATAATCGTCGCGATGTTGCCGTAGTCGGAGGTGAGGCCCGACAGAATGCGGTACTGGATGCCGAAGGTTTCGATCCAGCCGGCCAGACCGCAGAAGGCGCCCGAAATCATCATGGTGATGAGGGTCGTGCCCTTCACGCTGATGCCCGCGTAGGTCGATACCTTTTCGCCCTGTCCCAGCAGATCGATGCGATAGCCCTGTGTGCTGCGCCAGAAGAAGAACATCAGCACGATGACGGCCAGCAGAATGAAGATGCCGCTGTGCAGACGGTAGGTGTTGCCCAGAAGACGGGTCAGACGCATTTCGTCGGGGATCAGCGCGGACTGCGAAAGGTCGCTTTCGGGGTCCTGCATCGGCCCGTTGATCAGGTAAAGCAGGAAATATTCGGCAATATAGTTGAGCATAAGGGTCGTGATGACCTCGTTGGCGTTGAAGCGGTTCTTCAGAAAGCCCGCAAAGCCTGCCCAGAGGGCACCGGCCGCGACCGCCGCCAGAAGCGAAAGCACCGTGCGCAGCGGAATGGGCAGCGGCACATAGAGCGCCACAGCCGTCGCCGCGATCGAGCTCATGATGAACTGGCCGTCCGCGCCGATATTCCACAGCTGAGCGCGGTAGGCGATGGACACGCCGAAGGCCATCAGCAGGATGGGGCTTAATTTGACGAAGAGCTCGCAGATCTTCTGCTTGCTGCCGAAGGCGCCGTGCAGGATGGCGCCGTAGGCCTCGATCGGGTTGTTCCCGCTGATGATGATAAGCAAGCCGCCCAGAAGCAGGGCGACGGCGACCAGAATGACCGGTGCCAGGCTCTTTAATAGCTTTTCCTTACGCATCTGCTTCCTCCTGTTTTTTACCCATCATCATCATGCCGATTTCCAGCGGATCGGCGCCGCGGGGCAGCACGCCCATCAGGCGGCCGCCGTAGATGACCGCGATGCGGTCCGAAAGCTGCAGGATCTCCTCCAGATCGGCCGAAACCAGCAGCACGGAGGTGCCGCGGCCGCGGGCCTCCAGAATGTAGCGGCGCATGTTCTCGGACGCGCCGATATCCACGCCGCGCGTGGGCTGGTTCGCGATGAGCAGGCGGCTGTCCTCCTCCATCTCGCGCGCCACGATCAGCTTCTGCTGGTTGCCGCCGGAAAGGCTCCGGGCCGTGCTCAGCGCGGACTGCGCACGGATGCCGTAGCTTTGCTGTTTCTCGTTCCAGTTTTCGCGGATCGCCTTCTCGCGCACGAAGCCGTTCTTCGCAAAGGGCGGCTGCGAGATCTTCTTAAGGATCAGGTTCTTCTCGACCGGCCAGCCCATCGCCAGACCGGTAGACTGGCGGTCCTCGGGAATATGATTAATGTGCTTTCCGATGTAGAAAGCAGCCTTCTTGTTTTCAATGTGTTCACCGTCCAGAAGGATGGACCCGCTGTCCAGGCGGCGAAGGCCCGTCAGGACCTCGCACAGCTCCTTCTGACCGTTTCCGTCAACGCCGGCCAGGCCGACGATTTCGCCGGCGCGGATGTCCAGCGAGAAAGAGTCGAGCATCTGCACGCCCTTGTCGCCGCGCGCGCAGAGCTCCTTCAGCGAAAGACGGACTTCGCCGGGCTCGGTTTCGGGAAGAGGAAAGTCAAAGGTTACCTCGCGGCCGACCATCATGCGGGAAAGGTCCGCCTTGGTGACCGTTTCGTCCACGGGGCAGCTGTCGATGCGCACGCCGTCGCGCAGCACCGTCACCTCGTCAACGGTGGAGAGGATTTCCTCCAGCTTGTGGGTAATCAGAATGATCGACTTGCCGTTGTCACGCATCTGGCGCAGAGAGGAGAAGAAGGTCTCGGTCTCCTGGGGCGTCAGAACAGCCGTCGGCTCGTCCAGAATCAGGATGTCGGCCCCGCGGTAGAGCGCGGACAGAATTTCCACGCGCTGCTGCTCGCCGACGGAAAGATGAGCTACGGTGGCGTAGGGGTCTACGCCCATGTGGTAGCGATCGGACAGCTCCGAAAGCTCCTTCGCCGTCTGTTTGGTATCCAGAAGGATGCCGCGGCGGGATTTCTTGCCCAGCATGACGTTTTCGACGACAGTCAGCGGACGGGCCAGCATAAAATGCTGGTGCACCATACCGATGCCCAGCTCCATGGCCTTGGTAGGAGAGTCGACGCTGACCTCCTGCCCATTGATCAGAATACGCCCCTCATCCGGCTGATGCATCCCGTACAGGATGTTCATCAGCGTGGTTTTTCCCGCACCGTTCTCGCCGAGAAGGCCGTGGATCGAGCCCTTCCGGACCGAAAAATCCACGTTCAGGTTCGCGGTCGTGCGGCCGAAGCGCTTCGTAATTCCGCACATCTGCACTGCGAAATCGTTCATGTGAATCTCCTTTTCGAAGCTGTAAACATAAAAAGGAGAGGGCTTGCCTTTGCAAGCCCCCTCGTCTTATCCCTTAAACCTCGGGAAGCTCAATCTGGTTCTTGCCGAGCTTTTCGTAAACATCGTTGATGATCTCGATATCCTCAGCGCTCAGCCAGCCCTTCACGTCGTTCAGCTCAGTCATGGAAAGACCGCCGTTCGCAACGTTGATCATAACAACGTCCTTGGTGTCAGCCATAAAGGAACCGTCGCGGATGGACTTGAAGATGGTCTCAAGGGCGTTGCCCCACTCGTACTGCAGACCGGAAAGAACGTTCTGGGGGGCCAGGCTCTTCTGATCTTCAACGTTGCCGAGCACGTACATGTTCTTTTCCTGAGCCGCCTGCACAACACCGAGGCCGATGCCGTCACCGGAGTGCCAGATTACATCAACGCCATCATCGTACATACCGATGGCCGCTTCATAAGCACCGGCGGTATCGTTCCAGTCGCCCGTGTAAACTTCCTCGATCACAATAGCCGGATTGATGGACTTGGCGCCGGCCTTGGAGCCTTCGTGGCCGCGGGTGATTTCGGAACCCTCGCCGCCGCCGATGACGCCGACCTTACCGGACTGAGTAGCAAGAGCAGCAATGACGCCCATCAGGTAGCCGCCGGCTTCCAGCTGAACATCATACTGAGCGGAGTTTCTCTGATAACCGATACCGCAGCCCAGAAGGAAAGCGACATCAGGATACTGCTTGGCAACCGCGTTGACCGGCTCGGAGAACTGGAAGCCATGACCGATTACGACATCATAGCCTTCATCGGCATAGTCGATCAGGGTGGGCTCGATGTCGGAGACATCGTAAACATTTTCAACAACCTTCAGCTCGATTTCGTTTTTGTGGCTGTTGTAGTAATCCATCATGCCACGATACATGGCCTGATTGAAGGAAACGTCATCCTTCTTGCCGGGCAGAACCAGGGCAACCTTCAGAACGCCGTCCTTCTTGTCATTCTTGTTGCTGCAGGCAACGAAGGAAGACATGGCCAGGCAAAGAGCCAGGACGAGAGACACGATTTTCAGAGACTTCTTCATTTTTTGCTCCTTTTGCGAAAAAAATAAAATGAATGCAACTGCTTGCAGAGAGGATTCCCTCTGCTACATTGCCTATTTTAGGGGGCAAAGGGCTCCGTTTCAAGAGCAAAAACGCATTTTATGCAAAATCGTGATACTATCCAAATCCATAAAATCCGGCGCGTGAAATTTGTGCACTCTGCACAGCAAAAAGGCCGAAAAAGCCTAAAATAAGATATGCGCTCACCGCGCGCTCCCCTTTTTACGCATTAATGCAAAAAAGCGGGGCCTCCGCACCGGAAACCCCGCCTCAAAATCACGCATAAAATATGCATAGTGCATATTATTTTTCAACAAAGCTGAACTTCCCTGTGCTCTTGCGGAAGGCCGAGATAATCGTGCCCACCGTGCAGGCAGCCGTCAGGATCAGACCGATCGCCAGGTCGCCGTAGTAGCTGCCCGTCAGATCGGACTCCTCAAGAATATACCCAAGCTCCCGGAAGCACTCGCCGAAGGTCCAGCCGTATTCCTTCAGCGCCGAATAAGCCTCCAGCGACCAGGACAGCTTATTCGCAAAAATAACGGCCAGAATCAGCACCACGATACAGGTGATCACACCCTTCACATCCAGCGCGCCGCCGAACTTCTCGTAGCCCTTCAGCGCCAGCACAGCCATCAGAAGGCCCGCCAGACCGGCGATATAGCCCAGATAGTACACCAGCACCCACAACGCAATACCCGCCAGACTGCCCAGAATCGCACCCGCCAGACCCGGGAAGAAATTGCTCTTCTGCGCCTTCGCGGACACCTGATTCGCCTCCAGCCCCGACCGGCGCGCCGCCGCGCAGGCCTCGCAGAGGTACTCCGCATACCCGTTCACCTCATACAGCTTCACCGCAGCCGACGTCGACTGGCAGTTCGAGCACGCGCTGCGATAGAAGCCCGTCCGCAGGAACTCAAAGACAGGCTGCGCGCACTCATCGATGACCCCGGGCAGCTTCTTCAGCGCAAAGGGCTTTTTCAGGAAGAGCGCCAGCGTCGCCCCGTCCAGCGCGACCCGCTTCAGGTTCTTGTTCTCCGCTGCCAGCTTTGAGACGAACTCATTCAGACGGATGTTGCCGGGATCCATGTCGGAGGCGACGTCCATTCTCAGCAGATATTCGTTCCCGGCCAGCTGCAGCACGACCTGATATCCACCGTAGTAGCCGCTAAGATAAGTTTTGTAGTCATTCAGGCATCCGTCCAGAATTTCCGCACGGATTTTCTCAGCAAATAAAGCCATATGAAACCTCACAGTTGTTTGATTTGAGTTGAGTATAGCATGGATTGAGGGAAGAGGGAAGAGGGAAGATTGCGAAAACGCGGAGCTTTTCGCACAGATGCGCGGCATCTGTTGGGTAGGGAGTTAGGGAGCAAAGCTAAGCTGCGAAGCAGCTTTTCGCTTTGCAGGGAGTCAGGGAAAGAGCAGCTGCCTTTCTTCCCTTCCCTATTATTCCCTATTCCCTGGGCCGCCTGCGGCTCTTTCCCCAAGTATCCCTGACTCC